>WQXR01000007.1 GCA_009784745.1 Methanomassiliicoccaceae archaeon
GGGCTTTCACTTTATCTTCCGTATCTTCGTTCACAGATTCGACATATGCTTTCCACCATGACGAATGAAGGAAGAGAAAACCCGTTATCCCTGCGAGCAGTAATATTATCAGCTGCTCCAATATTGTAAATTCTACTATAGTATTACCTTCTGCGCTCAGATGCGCAGATATTGTACATACGCAACCAGATTATCTATAATCAGTTCGCCGCATCTCTTTCTATACAGATACAATTCATAACAAACGACATTCTTCCGTAAATGCTGCGAGAAAGTATCACAGGAATTGATCATGGTTCCAGGTCTGTCGCGTTCTCGAATATTTCAGTACCTTATCTCTTTGAAGTTCTTGCCCATTCTATCTTTCAGTAACTTTTTCAACAGGGCCGGATCCCCAACAGAGATGTCCGATCTTTTGAAAACGATACCATGATCAAAATGTTCAAAGGCAGGATTAGTTACAACAAGAAAGAAATCTCCTACACATAGTATTTTTACGTTTTGATAATCCCAATCTTCATTTCCGTAGTACCGGATATCATTTGCACTCTGATATCCGACGATCCCCGTGTAACGGTAATATACATCTCCGGATTCACCGCCGGAAACATTAATATTCATTTTGTCGTCATAGAATGTAAGAGTTATTTCATTCGATTTGATATGCGGCTTGATCGTTCTCATCTTAGCAGAGGCTTTAGGAAAAAGAACAAGGAATAATATGAACAGACCTAAGAGAGATCCGCCGACGGGAATAACAATGCCGAACAGGATGTTTCCCGCGATATTTCCGACGGACGGATCACTCCAGTCCCGAGGAGTAGTGAGAAGATTCACAACTCCGGCAAATGCGATCAGTACCACAACGATCATGAACAATCTAATGAGCAGAGCTCGTGAAAATCTGGTCGCATTGAATTCTATCAATCGGTGCATGTTCGTCTCAGTTCTTACAACAAAGTCTTCTATTGTATCATTCCTCTTCTTTCTTTTTCACCATCTTGAGCGCCAATCTAACGGCGTTCTCGAATTCCGAAGGCTTCTTCGAACCGATGAATACGATCTCTCCCGTTCTCAGTTTAAAACGCAATCCTTTGAGTTCTCCGAATGCAGGGAGCACATAATTCACAGTTCCGGCCGGAATGGAGGATCCTCTGAACGATTTAGAGTCATCCGGCAGGATCGATTCTATGTTCTCAATGGGCATATTCAATCTTCCTTTGATGGATATTGCATCATATGTTACTACAGTCCGTATCCTTGCTGCAAAGAAGACTGCGGCCAGATATATTGCTGTAAGTGCAATACAGGCGGCGATCATCATCATCATTTCAGTTTCTTCCCATTCGAACATCAGAAGCATCACGATGAATATAATAGGAGTTATTATCGCTCCGGGCAGCATTATTATGTTAGGCATAAGTGGCTGATTTTCTTTAAAGAGTACATCCATAACGGTCACACAAAAGGTAACGGTTGCATGCTATTTAACCTTTGAATCGAGGTTTTTGTATTGCGTAAATTTGAAGTATAGTGTAGGAAAAGATATCCAGATTATTACTTGTCTGGCTTAACGCCGATTTACCTTATGAAATCCATAATGCCATATGGGTAATAAACTCACGGTCTCGGCATCGCTCTGTAAACAGCAACAATATCTTTCAAACCGAGATCCGTTTTGAATGATGTCGGTGAAATGTGAGTTCTTGTTGCGTTTCCGATGCTGTTCAAGGAATTGATAAGATCATCCATCGGCGGCGGTGACAGTTTCAGTGACGACGATAGTTCGCTGACATCATAAATGAACGGAACAGTATCCAATTCGTTGCGCCAGATCTTCAATGTCTTTTCACATCTTTTCTCTTCCGCCGTTGATGATGCATTCATTACATTCAAATGCGATGAATTATGAAGATTGCCGCCCCAGAACGGACCGTATCTGTGTTCCTTGTCGTATTCATATGAGTATGATCTCTCCAACGTTTCGCGGTCGTAGTTCATGTATATCAGTTTTGATAATGTTTTATCGGCATTTTGCGTACCTTCCGTTATGCGAACGTATGTTCTGAAATAATGATCCGCATAGAAGGAAAGCATCGGATCCATCCCTCTGTCAAACTTTGCCAATTCTTTGGCAATGGTGCACATCAATATCCGCAGACCCGTTTCATGACACATCGCTCCGCGTATCGGACGTGACTGATACCTGCGTTCACATTTCAGTCTGTGTGCGCCTGCTAAAGGCGCAGTATCCGTTGCTGTTATCGCTAATATACCGTTCTTCTTGCAGCCGCGTATCGCCGCTTGTAAATAATGAACGGGAGAACCGAACGGATCTATATCGACGTGATCGAAACTCTCTTCCGAAAGAAGGATGTTCAGATCTTTGGTCGATCTTCTGCAATTCGTTAATTTATTGATATTAATGTTCGCATCAATGAATTCTCCCGATAAAGGATTGATATCGTTCGCGGTAACATCTTTTGCATTCGGAACTTCGTTCGCAATTCTTACTGCTCTTGAACCGGTAGCACACATTGCGTCAACTACGCTTACGTCCTTATCCAAAGCACGTAAGAATATAACGCTCACATCACGATTAAAAGCCATCTGTTCGTTGAAGAAAACATTTCCCGTTCTTTTTCCCGGGCCTCCTTTGGAATGTTCCTCCGGAATTATCAACTTAGTATTTCCTTCAACGATCTCCGTCACGGACATTTACATATTTTCTCCGTTCATCAGGCGGATTATCTTATGAGGAAGAAGATTCCTGTTTGTCGGCGTTACTTCCAATATACGGACATCATCCCTTCTTCTTATATCTTGCAGCAAAGGATTGCGTGATTTCTTGTGAAGCGTCAATATCATCGGTTTACCGACATCCAAAGCGAATTTAACGGCATCAATGAACGGTTGGCTCTCAACTTCTACTTTTCCGACCTCATCGATAACGATGACGTCACACAATTCGCACGCATTTCTTATTGCACCAACGGCGATCGATTCGAATTTCGGAAGATCGACACCCATCTTTCCTTCCATGATTCGGGATTCAATATCAATGTGAGCAAATATTTGATTCTCTTTGGAAACAATATCACATACCGCAAAACCAACTTTGCGCCGACCGTCCATTATAGGCTGGTTTATCATACCGCCTATTTTTAGTTCCTCCGTACTGAGCATCTCGATCACACGGAGAAGCGTTTTTGTCTTTCCTGCTCCGGGCAGACCTGTGATGCCTATCTTAATGTCGGTTATCATTTCGGGTCCTCTAAAGAACTGCCTGTTCCCGTATGGATGTACATATATTAATGGTCATCTCAAAGAAATTTCAGATACGTACATAAGAGGATAATTCAGTTCCTTGATGAATCTCATTTCTGCCGTTACGGTAACGTTCTTTATCTTTATCTTTACAACGGCATCTATCATACCGCCTTCTAAGGAAACGTAATCATATGTATCCGTCTTTTTTCTGTTATTATCGGAGATGTTTATCTTTACCGCAACGGATTCAACGAACGGCTGTACCATGACGGAACGTTCTATTGCCTTCTCTAACTCCTGTGTGTTGTGAATGCTTACAGGAGTTCCTACGAATTGGTGATATATCGTCCCCATTTTTATTCCGGCTTCGAATAATGCTCTTTCTCTTTCGCTGCATTTGAACATATCGGCCGCTTTCTCTTCTCTCTCGCTCATCTGAGTGACGGTTATGCGGAAGGATTGTTTATAGATGTGCATTTTTGTCGACAGTTCATCAGATGTGTATAAGGAAACATTCTCGCAATCTTTTTTAATACGTTCCCGATAGACCTTCCTATGCTTTCTGTGACGGAAAGGATCGCTGTGCTCAAGAAGGAGAAGAAAGCGGTCATATTGGCGCACAATTACTGTTTGCCGGAAGTTCAGGATATCGCCGACCACGTAGGCGATTCATTGGGTCTTTCCGTCATTGCGTCAAGAACGGATGCCGATATCATAGTATTTTGCGGCGTAACATTCATGGCCGAAAGCGCAAAGTTACTGTCGCCTGATAGAACAGTTCTCATTCCGGAGATCAACGCAACATGTCCTATGGCATCAATGTGTTCCGCAGAACAGATAAAGGATGCGAAAGAATGTCACAAGGATGCATGCGTTGTCGGTTACATCAACACAACGGCATCCGCCAAAGCGGAGATGGATGTTTGTTGCACCTCATCAAACGCGATCAAAGTAGTGTCGTCAGTGAAAAATGATGATATAATATTCGTTCCCGATGTCAATCTGGGAACGTATGTTTCTTCGAAAACGTCAAAGAATGTGATATTGTGGAACGGTTATTGTCCTGTGCACAGGTCGATAACCGTTCAGAATATCATCGATATGAAAGCAAAATATCCTTACGCGAAAGTCATCGCACATCCTGAATGCTGTACTGATGTTCTTAACATTGCGGATGAGATAGGATCGACGGAAAGAATGGCGGAGTTTGCAAAGAGTTCCGATTCAAAAGATATCATCGTTGCAACGGAAGTTGGTATGAAATATCGCCTTATGAAAGAAAATCCGTCGAAAAGATTCCATTTCATTGATCATGCGTTATGTTCGGTCATGAAGATGACAACGTTATCGTCAGTGCTGAGAGCGCTGGAGAACGTGGAAAATAAAGTTATCATTGATAAGTTCACGGCCGAACGCGCAATGATCCCGCTGAAAAGAATGATAGAACTAAAATAATCGTTATTCCGTATCAAAGATGAGCGGACCGGATGAAGATCAACTACGGCTGAATTATGATGACCCCTATGAGTGCTGACGGTTCCCTCATTGCGATCAAAGAGCACAGTTCAGGAATTTATCGTGTACCTTGCAAATCATGTTTAAACTGGACGTTAACACGATCATATTTTACGACATAATTTTATATACAGTAAGTTCATTCTTTCACTGCGTACGACGGGGTAGCTCATAGCGTGCTATGGGTCCAATGTGCGCATTTTACTTTCTTTCTTCAACATTCCATCTGGGTTTTGTTACGTTTTTTCGCGGATTTGAACGTTTTATTCTCGTCTTAAGAAGATCAAATGGCCGTCTTTCCCCATGGTTATATCGCCTGTGCATTGATCCGATGACATAATCTGCAGTTTGTATCCCGAAACTTTGTCTAGAGTCCCTTATCTCCCCTGTAATTTTTTTCTGCCGTTTTTCCGATACTCTGTTCAGAATGAATGCTATTGTGCCCGACTTTGCTCTGTCTGTTTGATCAATCTCTAGGTTGATTTCTTTTGCACATTCTTCTTTCGCAATATTGTCGATCAGTATGAATAACCCATTTCTATGCACATTCCTAAAATCTTTTTCAATCCATCCCTCTGATTTTTTTATGGTTACAAGGTACAGTCGAGGATTGAGTTTTGATATCTCAGTCAAGACTTCATCTATTATGTCTTTATCTGTACGAAATTTTTTCTCTCTATCTCCCTTTCTACTTTCCATTATTTCGACAAATGCCGGTGAATTATACTCATCCACTACTGCTGCACCCAAAATGTAATATTTACCCTGAACGAGTCCACCTACGCTGGAATCTTCTATGAATCCTTCTACTTTATCGGAGATCCCTTTACACATGTTTGGCTTCGATGTGATATCAAAAGAAGTGCTATCATCAGCATCCTCGTTCCGTTGTTTTGTATTTGGATCAGGCGCGCCATTATTGTCTTCTTCTAAGCTTTGATTTAATTCTGGTTTTATTTTTTTCTCGGATGCCATTTATTCACGCGTCTTCGATCATCGCGTCTGTTTCCGCGTTCGGTATTTCTGCCACTGTCTTTGGTGTTGTCGTTTCCGCCATCATTCCCATATATTCGATGAATTTGCTCAATTTCATACCGTTCTCCCATTTCATTATGTAATTTCCGTTGTTATTGATCTCTATCTGCGGTATCGTTCTTTGTATTATGCTCATTCTTCCCTTCAACGAAGAATTTGTCGGTAACGCGAATATTCTCCACGGATCTCCTCTGAATCCTTTTAAACGGAACGCGTACACCGGAATTAATGACGCTTTTTGACATTCATTTATCATCTTCTCGGCCTGCTCCGCAAGTCTTGGGTTCTTACTGAATCTTATTACATTCTCGGAAGAACTTTTCACTTCTATCGGAAACGAGAAATCCCATCTTAACGCGACGAGATCAACACCTAACGAACCTGCCGCCCTGATAACGACGAACGGATTTTCCGTTATAGAGGAATAAGCTTTCTTTTCATTCTCGTCGCATGTCTTTATCATTGTCCTGACTGTCTTCTCATCACCCGTGAGCAGATATTTCAACTCTCTTTCGTAACGGTCGCCGCCTGTTGCCATACTATCAATATCGTGAAACATGTTTAAAAGGGTGAACAGGAGGGGTGACCGAAAGTACCTGCCGAAATTATAAAGAACGGCAATGAGCCAGATAATGAAATTTAACAAAGACGATGACCGAAAGTACTTTATGCAACCAACGGTGACAGATCATTCGCGGCAGTATCACGGCGACAATCTGCTCAGATCTCTCGGGAACAGTATCGCTTCGCGTACGTTCGGAAGATCCAACATCTTCACAAGCATCCTTTCTATTCCGATGCCCCACCCTCCGTGCGGAGGCATCCCGTACCTGAACGCATCCAAATAAGAAGCGAAGTTGTCGGGATCCAAACCCTTTTTCTTCATCCTTTCGACGAGTTTTTCGTAACGGTGTTCCCTCTGACCGCCTGAAGATATCTCCTGTCCTTTGAAATCCAGGTCAAATGAGAATGAATATGATGTTCCTTCTTTTTCCATTATGTAGAACGGTTTCTCAACTTCCGGATACTCCGATATCCAATAGAGCTCGTATCCTTTCTTTGACATCAGATCGCCTATAAGTTTTTCACCTTCCGTACCGAGGTCGTCACCTTCCTTAAGATGCATCCCTTCCGACGCAAGCATTCTCAGGCATTCCGAGTATGTAAGAACGGGATACGGAATTTCCGGAACGTTGATATCTTTTCCGAGTATCGATAATTGTTCCTTTCCTTTTTCTTTTAACCCGATCAGAAGTTTGTTGACGATATTCTCTATCATGTTCATAACGTCTGATTGCGATGATATCCACGACATCTCACCGTCAAAGGATACGAACTCAGTTACGTGACGATTCGTGTTAGAATGTTCCGCACGGAACGCAGGCGCTATCTCGTAAACGCGGTCAAGACCGGTGGACATCAACATTTGCTTGTATAATTGAGGGCTCTGAGCAAGGTACGCCTGCTTTCCGAAGTAATCCACCTTAAAGAGCGAAGCACCGCCTTCGGCACCGGAGTCAACGATCTTAGGCGTGAAAACGTTAACGAATCCGTTCGCAGTCATAATTTCATTCAGAAGTCCGGTCATTATTGACTTCAATTCAAAAACAGCTCTTATCTCCGGTTTCCGAAGATCCATGAACCTGTTGTTCAGCCTTGTATCCATCTCAACGTTAACTTTATCGATGACACCCATCGGCAACGGTACAAAAGCGTCAGAGTATGATTCAAATGATGACGGTATCACTTCCAATCCCAATTCCGTTTGGTTGCTTGCTTTCACCTCACCGGTTATTGAGATCACTGATTCACGGGAAAGTGTTGTAAGCGAATCAAATAACTCAGGT
The DNA here is from genome assembly GCA_009784745.1 of Methanomassiliicoccaceae archaeon. Classification (GTDB taxonomy): domain Archaea; phylum Thermoplasmatota; class Thermoplasmata; order Methanomassiliicoccales; family Methanomethylophilaceae; genus Methanomicula. The sequence goes on from WQXR01000007.1 coordinate 7,668, forward strand.
TCTATCTTCTTTTTCGGCATCGTTACCTGTATCGTTCCGAAACGATCCCTCAGGATAAGGAATGAAATTCCGCCTAGGTTGCGTATATCCTGTACCCATCCTTTTATCGTTACGGTCGTATCGCTTACCGAAATGCTCTTTGAATCTCTTAATGCGTTCATGCTAACGTTAACGGTCATCGCAGTTCAGGATAAATACCTGACGCGTACGCATCGTTAACAACGCCGTAAAAACGAAACGCACGAGCAAAGTTATTTTTAAGTATTGCGTGTTAGGTGTGCAGTATTTAACAAGGTGAGTAAAATCATGTCGGAGAAGGTCACAGTTTCGGTCATAAAGGCGGATGTCGGTTCGGTGGTAGGTCACTCGAGGCCGCATCCGGCAATGATGAGCAAATGCGGGGAGATGCTTGCGGACGGCGTTAAGCAGGGAACCATTGAGGATTATTACGTCACTCGCGTTGGTGATGATATCAATCTCATAATGACGCATCGTAAAGGCGAGAACAACAAGGATGTTCACGGACTTGCGTGGAATGCGTTCATGGAAGCAACGAAACTTGCGAAGAAGATGAAACTTTACGCAGCAGGACAGGATCTTCTGACAGATGCGTTCAGCGGTAACGTGAAAGGAGCAGGACCGGGGTCCGCGGAAATGGAATTTGTAGAACGAGGATCTGAGCCGTTACTGTTCTTCATGGCTGACAAAACAGAACCGGCCGCATATTCGTTACCGTTATCAAAGATATTCTTAGACCCGTTCACAACCACAGGTCTTGTGATAGACGCAAGAGCAAAGAAAGGATTTGATGTTGAGATCCATGACGTAATAGATTCAAAAAGAGTTGTGATGTCCTCTCCTGAAGAAACATTAAGCATTTTGAGCCTTTTGGGCGATACTACGAGATATGCGATCAAAAGGATAAACAGCAGAGCAGGCATCGGCCCTGCGGCTGTTGTCAGTACGGATAAGCTGAACATGACCGCCGGTAAGTATGTAGGCAAGGACGATCCGGTATGCATATGCAGGTCGCAAAGCGGTCTTCCGGCCGTTGGTGAATTTTTACAGCCGTACATGACGCCGATGATCGTCGCCGGATGGATGAGAGGTTCTCATCACGGCGCTCTATATCCGTGCTCCGTTGATAACTCGGACCCAACATACTTTGACGGTCCGCCGAGGATATGCTGCTTAGGATTCCAGCTGAACAACGGACGTTTACAGGGAATAGAGCCTATGAATTCAAAGACAGGCGTTCACGAACCGATAGACTTCTTCAAAGGGCAGGAATGGGACGATGTTCGTAACGAGTCCGTGAAGATATGCAAGATGATAAGACAGCACGGTCCGTTCATGCCGGCGATACTCTCACCGGACGAGATGGAATACACATCCAGACCGGAAGTGCTGAAGGAATTGACCAAGAGGTTCGAGAAACTTGAATAAACCTTTTATCGTCGTCAATTTCAAGGCATACAGAGAGGTTGAAGGCTTCTCTGCGTTGGAGATCGCCGATATATGCGAGGAAGTTTCGAAAGCATCCGGAATTACGATAATTGTCTGCCCTCCGATGGCAGAGTTAAGTTACGTCGCAAAAAGTGTTACCATTCCCGTATTTTCACAAAATGCCGATCCGTACGAATCCGGTGCGTTCACGGGATGGGTGACGCCGTCGATGATAAAAGCATCGGAGGCTTCGGGAACGCTGATAAATCACGCAGAGCACAAACAACCAACGGCCTCAATTGCAAGAACAGTTGAATTGTGCGATATCGTTGACATAACATCGATCGTATGCGCTGATACGGTGAGATCCGCGACAGAAATTGCATCTTTCCATCCTGATATGATAGCCGTTGAACCGCCGGAACTCATCGGCGGTAATGTTTCTGTGACTGACGCAGATCCCAAGATAGTTGAAAATACGGTAAATTCCGTCAAAAACGTCAGCAGGTTCATATCAGTTCTTTGCGGCGCAGGCGTCAAAACGGGAACGGACGTCAAAAAAGCATTGGAATTGGGCGCGGACGGTGTCCTTTTAGCATCCGGCGTGGTAAAGTCAAAGGATCCGAAGGCGTCGCTGCTTGACCTTATAAAGTACCTCTGACCGTCGTTGCGGTTATACTACATGTAGCATCATGGTATTATATTCCGAATGAGAATTAAAAGGAAACACCGGAAAGGAGAGTTCGGGTTCCCCCTACTTTACTAACCGGGGACCCGGATCCGTTCCGGTGGGAGGTGATGTACATGAACACACATTCTTACCGGTGTATCCGGATAAGGATAGTCGTTGTCCTTAGGGATATCATGGTCATTATTGACCTCGAGGTTCCGTAAACGCGGCTAACGTCTGATCCCCGTAAGGAACTCGGCCCTTCGGGGCCGTCATATACGTTCTTCTCATCTCTCTGAATGTATAAAAACATGTATGTTTCAATGCTGCCAGTTAACGCCGATAACGGAATTGTATACTACATGTAGCGTACACAATTCAAAAAGGGCACGACCTTTTCTTCAGTAATGAAAAGAACAGTTATCGCAATATTCATAGTTGCTTTGCTCACAGCGGTTCCGTTATTCTCCGAATATGCGGACGCAGCGGATGAAAATGTTTGGTTATATGAGATAATGCCTGCCGGTTCCTTCGAAGCGGTGACGTTATACAACGCAGGCACTTCAAAAATAAATCTGAAAGATCATTATCTGGATGACGGCGAAGGCACGGTCAGGTTCACCGCAGACATTTTTGTTCAATCAAAACAATTCATAACGATAGCAAGCGCCGTACCTGAGGTATGGTTCACCGATCATAACGTTTACGTGCACGGAACGCACGGAATTGTTGCGAAGTCGTTCATTCTGGCGGATAACGGCGACGAGGTGATGCTGAGAAAAGTATCCGATAAGAAAATAATCGACACATTCGTCTACGGTAACGGAGATACGAGCACAGAAGGGTGGAAAGGGCCCGCGTTCAGCAAGATATCAGCAGGCAAGATGGCCGTAAGATGTTCCGCGTTCGATACGGACACAGCGAACGACTGGAAATTATCCGTTGCCGGAAGAACGAGTGAGAAGATAAGTTCATCGGGAATGTTCGACGCAACAGTAACGCCTTTTGTATTTCCCGATTCCAAAGGGGATCCGTTGTTCGCTGCGCTGGAGAAGGCTTCCGATGAGGTCATGATATCTTTGTATCTGTTCGACCATCGGGAAATTGTATCATTACTGATGCTTCTTCTCGAAAGGGGCGTTTCTGTAAAAATATTACTGGAAGGTTCTCCGGTCGGAGGTGTCCCCGACACAGAGATAAGATACATGACCGCGCTTTACGAGAAAGGTGCGGACGTTCATATAATAAAAGGCAACGGCGTCTACAAACGTTACGACCTTGTTCATAACAAATACGCCGTCATCGATTCTGAAACGGTGATCGTGACATCAGAGAATTGGAGAGAGGGTTCGTTCAACGGCAACAGAGGGTGGGGCGCAGTGATAGAAGGGAAGGAGCACGCTCAATATGTTCGCGGCATATTCATACAAGACTGCGATCCGTTACGGTATGACATATATGATCTTAAGCAATTATATCCGAGCGCTGCACCCATAACATTACCGAAATATAAAGAAAAACATATATCTGGCTATTCATCTTTTTATGCATCTGTTAAACCGATCCTGAGTCCTGATTTCTCATTGGAATATCTTAAAAGGGAGATGCTGAACGCATCATACAGGATATACTCGGAACAGATGAGCATACAGTACGCGTGGACATATACAACAGCACAATCGCCGTTATCGTGGTCATCAGCCGCCGCCGAAAAAGGTGCTGACGTAAGGATGCTGTTAGATGTTACGTTTGATGCGGATGACGGAGGCGTGAACAATTACACAACAGTATGGCTTATGAATGACATGGACGGCATTCAGGCGAGAGTGATCAACGGAGGAGATAATTTTTCGCTGACGCATAATAAAGGTGTGATAATCGACGATACAGTATGGATATCGTCGATAAACTGGACGGATGCGGCGTTCAATAACAACAGAGAATTTGCGGTACGTATACGATCAGAGGAGGTCGCAGATTATTATGCAAATTATTTTATGACCGACTGGGGTGACGATCCGATGATCGAATTGAACGTTACCGTGAAAGGGAACACATCCGGCGATGCAATGATATTTGATGCATCATTCAGTTCATTTCCCAAAGGAACGGCGTTCGAATGGGATCTTGATGGTGACGGATACTTTGAGCGAAGCGGCGTGAAGATAGCCGCTGTGCTTCCCGAAGGGATGCACGATTGTGTGTTGGCCGCAACAGATACGTCAGGCAATCGATATGTATACGAATTTTCCGTTACCGTTTATGCAAAAGAAGAAAGAACGTCGTTCTCGGAACCATATATTAAATACGCTCCGATACTTGTGATATTGTTGTCGATACTTGCTATAACGGTATTTGTGAGGAGGAGCAGAGGATGATCGTACGCGCATACGAGGAAAGGGATTCCGATCGGCTGTATGAGATATTATCATCTTCGCTCGATCAATCGTACAAACCGGAGATGTTCACTTATTTTCATTTACAATGGCCTCGCGGACAATTGGTGGTGTGTGATTTCTCCGGCAGACCGATAGGTTTTCTGTGCGCTTCGAAAATTGATGAAAGACACGCGAAGATAATGTTATTTGCCGTTGACAAGGATTACAGATCGATGGGATTAGGTTCAAAATTACTGATAGCGTTGAGACAGGCAGCGATAATGAGCGGAATGGATCACATATCGTTGGAAGTTCGCCCGTCGAACATGCGGGCGATCAACTTTTACAAACGGCACGGTTTCGTTGCAACTGAGATATTGAAACAATACTACACAGACGGTGACGATGCCGTGAGTATGCATCTGATCATCAATTGAACATCTGGTCGCCTATGTGCTCATTATGCATATAATACGGAGATTTTTCTTTCTGCGACTCGGAAACATCCTTGGAAAGGCCCTTCATGTACGAACCGTACTTGTCCTTGATCTGCTCTTCCGCCGGCCTCGAACGCTTTATTGCTCTCTTTATGTGATCCGTATCGATGAGTTTTGCGCCTTCCATCTTCGCTATATCTCCGGCCGCTCTTATCAGGCCGCCCAGTTCCCTTAACCGTAACGTCAGTCCCGACGGGTGATTGTCCGCTTTTGCGCGTGATTTTCCTTCATCGATTATCATTTCCACTGCTGCAATGGTCGCATGCGGTATCCGACCGTCCATCTGAATTTCCTGAGCAACGAATTGCGCATATTTTGCACGATTGTTAGGGGTATCAGGCATTGACGTATCTATGAGAACTTCGTAACCGCCGCCGATTATCCTCGATCTGAGCGGTGACAGGATGTTCTCAAGGTCTTGTATGTTGCACGCCGCCACCAATATGAAATCACACGGAACACTGTCTACTTTCACACTTGCGCCTGCGCTCTGAGGGTTCCTTCCCGCTATAGGGAATTTATGGTCCTGCATCGCAGTGAGGATGAATCTCTGGAGATTGCCGAGATGTGATATCTCGTCGATGAACAGAACGCCCTCGTGCGCCTCATGGATGGAACCTGATACAACTCTCTCGTATGCCGGCGTTCCTAAGTTATTATGACCGCCGTAAGGATCGTGTCTCACATCGCCTAACAATTCCGTTTCCGACGCACCGGTGGCGAGAACGAACGGATTGCGATCCAATTTGACCAACACTTTCTGATTTGACGTTTTGTCAAGTTCATGCCTTTTTTCAAGCGTTTCCTGATCGAGCATTCGTATCTTATCGCCTGCTCTCTCAAAGACCACCGTCTCATCGGTACCGTCAGAGTTCTTGCGTGATGTTGTTACCTTTTCCTTTCCGAAAGAGACCTGCGGCATTGCAGTCTCCAACATGCTGCCTATGAGATCACCGAACGGATTCGTTGTTCCGCCCACTTCCATTTTCGATTGGCTGCAGTGCGGGCATGTTCTTTCCGTGTATGCTGAATATTTATGACATTTTCTGCAAAGGTAGCCTAAACGTTCCGCCACGCTCGGCGGTGCCTTCTCTGGAGAAAGCAGTTCTCCCATTGCGCCTGCTCTTGAGATGTTCTCCTCAAGTATGTACGATTCTTCGACAACTTCCAGCAACGGACGTTCCGGATTTTCCGGATTATTTACGATACGTACCTCATGCATCGGCTTCGGCAGATGTAACGATATGGCTTGCGCTATCATCGATTTTCCTGTTCCAGGGGGGCCTACGAGTAAGAGATGGCGGCGCTGCGTCGCAGCGACCTTTGCCAATTCTATCGCTTCCTCCTGTCCGAGTACACGGTCAAGCGGATCCGCGGGTATTGCGATCTCTGCGGTACTTTTCAGACCTTCGAGATCCTCCCAGACCTTGATCTCTTTCTTTGCTTTCATGTTAATACAGATCTTCCTTCGCCCATATTGTTATTCCCGCAGGCATCTTGGTTATGTTGCCTTTGCGAGTGCCGACAACGGTACTCACACCTCTTTCCGCGGAAACATCCAATATTCTCTGCGATATAACACCATCGAAAACGATCTTAGATATACCTTCCGAATCTTTCTTCATCGAATCGACGAGTTCTTTCACCGCAACTTCCATTATTGTCTCGTTATCGGAGTTCAATATCTTTGCGTTGTGCGTCGACGCCATTTCCAAAAGCATATCTCTTAACATCTCCTGTTCCTGCGAGAGCATCTTCGGCTGTTTTACCGTTTCCCGTTTTCCGCGTACCGCTCTCGGTTTCTTATCGTCTTTGTCTGCACGTAAAGGTCTTTCCTTCTCTGCACGTAAAGGTCTCTCCCTAACGGGTTCCTCCGCATCCTCTTCTTTCTCAGATGCAGGTTCCTCTGCGACCGCTACCGCTTTCTTCTTGTATCTTTCCGCGGCCTCGGTGTTGAATCTTTCTTCTTTCGGTCTTCTCTCGCGAAGTTCCCTGTCCCTTCTTCCTTCGTGCCTGTCACGGTGATCGTCCCTTCTCTCATGCCTGTCACGGTGTCTGTTGTTGTTATTATCATCATCGTGGCTGTGTTTATTGTTGCCGTTATGATCGTTATCATCATCCGAGGAAAGACCGTTCATTTCCATGTACTGGTCACCAGGAACTTTGTTCCTCAGGCATTTGACTATCTGTTTCGTTGATAATTCTTCTACCTCATGCGCACGGGGAGCACGAGCGACGAAATCAACTTCCGCGACCTGGAACAATTCTCTGAGGATAAGTTCTCCTCCTCTGTCGCCGTCGACGAATGCCGTTACGACCTTCTCTCTGGACAGTTCCTGCACGGTCTGCGGGATATTCGTACCTTCCACCGCGATCGCATTCTTTATGCCTGCTTTCAAAAGGTTAAGGACATCCGAGCGGCCCTCGACGATTATTATCGCTTCCGATGATTTCACGTTCGGTCCCGCAGGGCAACGGTCCTTACCGTAGGATGTTATCTCTTCCACCTGCAAACTCTGTTTTATGCTGTCCGTCAGGTCAGAACTTGTGCCTTTTGACTGTTTCATCAGGTCATTCAGTAATTCTTTCGCTCTGTCTATCACTTTCTCGCGTTTCGATACTCTGACATCTTCGATGCCCATTACCTTGATGACCGCTTTGCACGGTCCCACACGGTCTATCGTTTCCAATGCGGATGCTAAGACAACCGTCTCTATCTGATCTAAACTTGACGAGATGTAAACAAAACCGTCGGACTTTCCGCCCTTGGATGTTACGTCCACTTCTATTCTTCCTATCCTTCCGGATTTCTGCAGGTCACGAAGATCAAGTTCCTCGCCCAGTAATCCTTCGGTCTGACCGAATATCGCTCCGACGACGTCGGGTTTCTCAACTATCCCGTCGGCCGTCAGCCTTGCTTTTATCATGTATTTTGTAGTGTTCGGATCTATGTTCATTGTAATCCCCTCTGTCGGGGAAACACTCTTTCTTCCGGTCGCTTGCACGCATGTTGCGGTGCTTTTCGGCCCGTTAACCACGGCCTCGTATCATTTTTTTTACGGTCCCTTTTCTTTCGTTCAAAGACCGGTATTCGATTCTTGACTTTTTTCCGCCTTCCTGGGCGGCATGTGATCGTGATAGTGTGAATTAGGAAGTCTTAGAGTGCTTCCCCTTGTGTGGTGATTATATAACGTGCTTATAAAGATTATTGATAAACGCCGTTAACTCATCACCGGTGAAATTGTTCCTTTGCTATCTGAAACAACTACCAAGAACCGTACTTTCCGAAATCTTCCGCCGCTTTTACCAGTGTGTATATGTTCGCAGGATACGAATTCGGCGGAACTTCGCAACATGTTCCCAGTATACAGCCCATCTTACTGTCCCTGCCGTCAATTATCTGTTGTTTCGCCTGTTCGTATACCTTACCCGAATTCGGAAGGACGAACAGTTTCGTGTCCACCGACGGCATTATTGTTGCTCTCGTTCCGAACTTTTCTTTCATTATTGACGCAGGAAAAGGTTCTCTGTCATAGTATCCCATCTGCAGTATCGTCAGCGGTGTGATGACGAGATCGTTCACGTACAGTTCATGGTCCAATGATCTGTTTCCGCAGAAATGGTAGAACACCTGCGGTCCTGCTCCTTTCATCAGACATCCTTTCACAAGTTTCTCCAACGCGGGCGGAGAGATGTCCTTTATGGTTTCCGGCGACATGGTGTCGCTGTTCTCCAAGACCGATCCGGTGCTTATGAGTGCGCTTCCGTATGCTTTCGCTAATGCTTCAGCACCCGTTATGGCAGTTTCTACGTAAACATCTATCAGTTTTTTCGCAAGTTCTCTTTCGGTTTCCGTCCACATCAAAAATTCCTCTATGCCGCACAGTTCCGCTGCGGAACCCACGGGTTCCGGACAGTAGGCCAAAGGAATGAACATATCCGGCAATTTTTCTTTGATGTAAGCGGATGCGTTCGTTAATCTCGTGTATGTGTATCCTTTCTCTATCTCATTGATATCAGGAACGCGAAGTTCATCGACATCTTCCGCATTCTTTACAACGGTATTCACAGGTACGGGTGCGGTCTTGTCCATGAATCTTAACTTTATTCCGAGTTCCGGAAGCCACGGATGTGCAAAATAGTATTTTGTCACAGGCAAAAGATCATACATCTCCTGCGCGTATGCCAAACAATGAGCACCAAGTTCCGGCCTCTCATAAAAATCCCTTATCGAGTATCCGCATGCAACGGTCGCATGCGAAAGCATCATCGGATCCACCGGTAGACGATCGAATTCACCGCCCACGAACGATGCGGCATATCTTCGCTTCGCTCTTTTCAGCCAATCCTTGTTGATATCGGGGAACGACGGCATCATTGTGTTGCATATGATATACGGGAACAAAAGCATTTTGTTCTCTTACACTCATAAAAACATTCAGAGAACGTTAAAACAATCAAATCTATATCTGAGACGGATGATATATCCAAGACCATGGACAGCATAAAGAAAAAGGTCAAGGAAGAGATCGACAGAGGATGGACGGGTCCGAATCTGAAATGTGAGTACGGTCCTTGTCATTACACAGGTCAGGATTGCACATACTGCTTCTGTCCTTTTTATCCTTGTAACGACGAAGAATTAGGAAACAACATCGTAACAAAGAAAGGTGATATATGGAGTTGCCTTCATTGTCATCTTATTCACAGAACGAATGTGTGCAGATATATTGCATCAAAGGTAAAGGAACTGAACATAACTGATCCGTCGGATCCGAAATTAAAAGAAATGCTGCCGGACATAAAGAAAAGATTTTTGATCCCGGGAAAAGCGATAATGGTGCTGGGAGCAACATCCGACGCCGGAAAATCGATCACAACGGCAGCGTTATGCAGGATGATATCAAGAAAAGGATATTCCGTCACACCGATGAAAACACAGAACATGAGTCTCAATTCAATGATAACCTCGGACGGTTCCGAGGTCGCATCCATACAGATGTTACAGTCAAAGGCGGCACGCATGAAGCATCCGGATCATAATATCAACCCGATACTTCTGAAACCTATGGGTTCAGGGAAGGTACAGACGATAGTCAACGGAAACGATTTCGGTATCTATGATACAGATTCGTATTACAATGAATTCGTTCCGTCCGACGGCATAGAAGCGGTCAGAGAAAGTATATCCACATTGAAAAAAAGGTATGAGTTCGTTGTCATCGAAGGTGCCGGATCACCGGCGGAGATAAACATTTATGATAAAGATATAGCAAACATGCGTGCGGCCGATATCGCGGATGCGGATTGTATACTGGTTGTTAACATGAACTGGGGCGGAGGCTTCGCTTACGCATTGGGAACAGTAGAATTGCTTTCTGATAATGACAGAAAGAGAGTAAAAGGAATAATACTGAACAACATGCGCGGGGACCCGTCATCACTGGATACAGGAATAGAAGAATTGGAGAAAATATTGAAAATACCCGTTCTGGGAGTGATACCTCATATTAACTTACCGTTACCGACGGAGGATTCGTTCGCTTTGTCGCATCTTACCGCACCCGAGGGTGCAGTAAAGATATGTGTTATTAAACTGCCGAGGATAGCGAATTTCACTGATATGGATCCCTTATACCGCGAGAACGCATCGGTCGTTCACACAGAGGATACGAACGATCTGAAGGATGCGGACATGATCATAATACCTGGAACCAAAAATTCATTTGAAGCGACAGAATGGATGCGGTCATCCGGAATGGATACTACGTTAAAAGAAATGAAAGGAAAGGTACCGATCATAGGGATATGCGGCGGATACGAGATCATGTGCAGAACGTTATCGGATGAACGCAACAAAGAAGCACCGTCGTCAGCCGAAGGCATGGGATTCTTTGATGCCGATGTTTCATATAACATCGGAAAAAGAATGACCGTCGCCGGTGTGATATCCGGAACGGATGAGAAGATCAAAGGTTATGAACTGCATAAAGGAGATGTGATAACAAAAGAATTGCCTTTGTTTCGATTGATATCGTTCAACGGCGATGAATGTTATGAGGGATCCTCAAAGATCAAAGAAAAACTGTTCGGAACGTATATTCACGGCATCTTTGACGAACCTGCGTTCAGAAAATTTATTTTAGAGATGACCGGAAGATACATCCCGACAAAATATTCCGACGTGAGTTACGACAAGATACTGGATGAGACGCTCGATTCGGTAGCGGATATATTCACTGTATCACTGAACATGAACCTCTTTGATAAGATATTCCCGGGTGGTCGGCAATGAGGATAATGTTCGCCGGCACATCATCGAACGTCGGAAAAACACTCATTACCGCGTTATTCTGCAGATATCTGCGCACAAAAATGATAATGGTATCACCTTTCAAGGCCTTCAATCTGTCATCGAACTCATTCGTTACCGATGACGGATCCGAGATAGGCATCGGTCAGGCGCTGCAGGCGTGGGCGTCCGATCTCATACCTGACAAAAGGATGAACCCCGTTCTAATGAGATATGAGAACAATTCATTGAGAACGTTCGTGAACGGAAAAGAAGTTAAGGATAAGGAAAGAAAAGAGTTGCTTGATACGGCGCTCACATCATTCGATGAGTTAAGTGATATGTACGATGTTATCGTATCAGAAGGTTCCGGATCGTTCGCTGAGATAAATCTGCGTGAAAATGATATCGCAAACATCAATTTAGCGACATCTCGCAACATACCGGTGATATTGATCGGAGACATTGAGAAAGGAGGTGTCTTTGCAGGCATATACGGAACGTGGCGTCTGACGGAAGAGAAGCACAGACATCTTCTGAAAGGATTCATCATCAACAAATATTACGGTGAAAGGAAGATACTGGAAAGCGGCATAGAACGTATCGCATCGCTTACAGGGATGAGATGTTTCGGTGTGATACCGAGTATGAACATCAAATTGCCGGAAGAGGATTCATCGCCTGAAAGAGAACGATACGGCGATGATGAGATAGACACATTCATTAAAACTATGGACACAGTATTGGAAGGGATAAGAGAACACGTTGATCTCGACGGCATCATGAACGTTCTCGGATCATCCGCCCGATGCGACCCGTAACGCATCCACTGTCATCTTATCCTCAAAGAGAGTTGTCATAGGTACCGGTCTTCCGTTCAGAAGATATAAGAACGCATCGGGATGCTCGTTCACCGACAATACGGCATCTTCTATTGTTATCGGTGCACTGATCTTTAATTCCCTGTTGCCGATATTCAGGACAGCATCCATGGCTGAAGAGAAGTGTAGGAAATATATGATGTTTCTCTAATATACTATTATATATTTGGTATATATTTTATATTCATGGATGCGCAAAGAACGATAACAATAGCGTTGGCTTTGTTCTTTCTCATGCCGTTGTCCGCCGTTGTGACGGCGGAAGTTATCGATACTTATGATAATTGTCGTCTCGGCGCACCCGGAACGGGAATACTGGATATCGACGGAAGCGGTACCGAACGCGATCCCTACAGGATATCGTCCGCTTCCGATCTGAAAAAGATGTCGGAAACGCATTTTCTTCACAACGGAGCGTTCTATGAACAGATCTCAGATGTGATCTTTGATAATTTTTCGAATGACATGATGACGATAGATGTGATCATCGATGATGATGTTAATATCACATTAATTCCGGAGGCGGAATGTTCTGCGTTGTACGCATACGTTTCCCTGAACGGATGTTTTGAACCTGTCATCTGGGATGAAGGTAAAGGAACAGTAAATTTTGATATCGGCGTGATAAAAAAGAAAAATACCGTTGCTGTCGTCGGATATACGGATCACACAGATCTGGCATTTGTCCTGAACTTTACAGAAAGTTTTTCCGAGACCGTTCCGTTCTTTGGTAATCACATTCCGATAGGTTCATCGGACAGACCGTTCACGGGATCATACAACGGTAACGGATATTCGATCATCGGCATGAAGGCAGTATCAGAAAAGAATTCCGGAATGTTCGGATATGTTGAGAATGCGATCCTGTACGATATGAACATAACATCCGTACAGGGGAACAGTTCGTACATGATCGCCGCCGTAACGAAAGATCCGTTCGTTACGCCGGACATGAGAGCAATAACAGCATCCGCAGGAGGATTCGCCGGAAACGCGAATGATCTGTCAATGATATCATGTTCCGCAGACTGTGCGGTAATGACATCTTTAACGGCAATA
>WQXR01000008.1 GCA_009784745.1 Methanomassiliicoccaceae archaeon
CGCTCCGAACGATATCTGAAGGGCCCTCGCACCGATGATCCTGGCCTTCTCAAACCTGGTATATTTCATAAATTCACCATACGGGAGTTGTCTGATATTAGGCTCCCCCTTATAAAGATTTTGCAACATTTACGTCCGTGCTGTAATTATTACCATATTTTAGGCGCATACGCGGAACGACGCGGTTTTATATCTTGTCCATGATGACAATGCATGGACGACCTCGGGATGATCACGGCCGCATTCTTTCAGGGAAAAGGCAAGAACGTGGTCACGGAAAATGAATTCATCATGGACATTTCCATGAAACTGAGGTGGATGCAGCCCAGTCAGGCGAAGCATCTGCTTCCTCTGTTCCTGAGTTGCGGCCATATGACGATGGATGGTGAATTTCTCAGGCCGGCGTTCGATGTCAACACCGTTGATATTCCGTTCGGGTACAGACCGTCCGCTGACGCAATAGCGAAAAGGATGCAGAACGCATCCGTCGGGAACGCAGCACCTCCGGCCGATCTGTTGGGCGAATTGTTAGCAACGGCCGAACGCAGCGGGATCAAGAAAAAGGATATTGTCGTTTCCGCGAACGCCGTACAGAAGAAGATCAACGTTGATATAGAGATCGCTGCGCTCCTGATAATGAGAGAGAACGGCATTGACATTTCCGAATATATCGAAAGATCGTACGGAACGATACTGAACAGATGATCATTTCTTTTTGATGAAGTTCTCCAACGTCATCTTTGCGCCGGGTGTCCTGTTGATGCCCGCAACTGCCTGCACGGTCTCCGTCAGTTTGATGTTCAGCGCCTTCTCTATCTTCCTCATCAGTTTTTCATCAGGTACCAGACTGTTGGATTCGACCTTTGCGATAACGCCTTTCTTCTCGCTTATGGATGCAGAGAATTGGTCTATGTCCAATCCTGCCGCGATGCGCGCTTCACGTATCACTTTTCCGTAATCCTCAATTATTTCTGTTGACTGCGTATCGGCGTATATGTCCTTCGTCTGCATACGTTTCTCACGTTTCTGTAAACGTTCCTCGATCACCGTGGCGCTCGGCGCCGGCACGGATGATACATTCTTTCCCTGAGATCTGTACTCTTCGCCGAATCTCATACAGTTCTGACATACGTTGAGTTTCGTACCTTCGATGAATGCCGGCCTCGTCGGGCCTGCTTCCTTTCCGCATAGTTCGCAAAGCATTGTTCTCATGATGCGTCACATAATAATTAAACTGCTCGCCGTGATCGCGCGCAACACCTCGCGTATCAACAGAAGGTTAATATGAGAGGCGCATTAATGGGATAGCAGTGAGAGGACGTGGAAAGCACACACGATAAGGAACTTATGTCCGAGCTCAGGGATAAGATAATCAGCCTGGAAGAGAAGAACGCCAAACTCATGGAAGAGATACATTCCATCGAAAGGGAGAAACGTTCCCTCGGCAGCGAAGTATACAACACCAACAAAGAACTCAAACGCCTAAGGACGGAACTGGATGCGTTCAGGAGTCCGCCGCTTATCATAGGCACGCTGAGAGATATCCTTCCCAACGACCGTGTTGTCGTCAAAAGTTCCACCGGACCCGATTTTATTGTTTCGGTGTCAAAATACATTGAGAAGAGTGCTCTGATACCCGGTTCCCGGGTATCGATGAACAAACAGTCGCTGGCTGTGATGGAGATACTGCCTGCTCCGCTCGATCCCGTTGTGACGGGTGCCGAGATAATAGAAAAACCTGATATCTCGTACGATGACGTCGGCGGACTGAGAACGCAGATGATGGAGCTGCGTGAAGCGGTCGAGGATCCTCTGCTCCGTCCTGAACTTTACAAGAAAGTGGGAATTGAACCGCCGAAAGGTGTTCTTTTAGTAGGTCCTCCGGGAACGGGAAAGACACTTATGGCGAAAGCGGTGGCTAACGCCACAAAGGCGACGTTCATAAGACTGGTCGGTTCAGAACTCGTACAGAAATACATAGGCGAAGGCGCCAGACTGGTCCGCGAACTGTTCGACCTTGCCAAAGAGAAGGCACCGAGCATCATATTCATAGATGAACTGGATTCAATAGGCGCAAAGAGGCTTGACGGTTCTACATCGGGCGACAGGGAAGTTCAGAGGACGCTGATGCAGCTTCTTTCCGAACTCGACGGTTTCACTCCCACAGGGAACATAAAGATAATCGGCGCAACGAACCGCCCGGACATACTCGACGAAGCCCTTTTGAGACCGGGGAGGTTTGACAGGATCATCGATATCGGACTTCCCGACATTGAAGGAAGGAACGAGATATTCAGGATACACACGTCGTACATGAACATCGACGGCCACATCGACATAAGGATGCTGTCGGCCATGACGGAAGGCGCATCCGGCGCAGAGATAAAATCAATATGCACCGAAGCGGGAATGCTTGCGATACGTGATGGTCGTGATCGCGTAACGACGTCGGACTTCGATAAGGCCAAAGTGAAAGTGATGGAATCCGAGAAGAACAAGATCAGCAAACCGCCTGCGCTGATGTTCGCCTGATCTCCGTTCACGATGTGTAACGGCAACGATCAGTTCCTTTCGGCATCCTCTCCGCCGAAGAAACATTGCTGAGCGGTCGCGTAAAGATCCTCCATTCCGATCGAGTCCTTGGACGATACCGCGGTTATGGATGCAAATACGCCTATGTTCTCCATTGCTTTGAACAGTTCCATCCCTATCACGGTCTGCGGGTCCGTGTCGTTATCAAGCATATCCCCGTATAATGCGTCCGGATCGGAGAACCATGTCATCAGTCTTTCCAATTCGTCGGTACTGGGTATGTCCGCTTTCGATAGTATGTTAACGGTCGGCATACGGAGACGGAATTGTACCAAGGATGAGAGCATCATCACCGACACGAATCCGTTGGATGTTTTGCAAAGCATCGGATCCGCAAGGAACGCCGTCATCGACCTTTCCCGTCCGAGCGCTCCCGTTATGATATCGGATGATCTCCTGAACGCGAAAAGTTCCAATTGACCGGGTGTGTCGATGAGCACGTATTCCGTTCTGTACGTATCCAGAACATCCGTCAGTTTGTTTATGTTCATCGCCATGAGATCGGCGCAGACCACCTGTGCCCCGTTCGGTCCCAATGAATATTCATCCATGACGTCCTGCAGGTCTATCCATTCCCGTATATCGATATCAGGGACGTAAGGCAACGTGTCCGCTCCGGGATCGAGGTTTATTATGATCGAATCGATGCCGGCGGAGTCCAGCCATTCTTTGAACGCACATACCAGCGAACTCTTTCCGCACCCTGCGGTCCCGACGAAGTAAATGTTCCTCATGCACCTCGGAACAACGTATGCAAAATAAGTCTTTTTCCATGCTTTCAGGTTTCGATATATTCAAAAGGTTCCCGCGCACGGCGTTTCTTTTAATGAAAAGAATTAATATAGCGTTCGTCGTAACGTGGCACGATAGGGCCTGCGGTTCGCAGGCTGGGGGACAACACACATGAAACTCGCGAAAGAGCGAAATATCCTGATCGGATTGGCCGGGATCTCAGCGGCCGTAATATTCCTGTTCACATGGTTCACAGCGTCTATGTATGATCCGGCCTGGGTGTTCGGTACGAATTATCTCAGCGACCTCGGCGTTTCTGATTATCAGACGGCCGCAGAACTGTTCAACTTCGGATGCATCATCTCAGGAATATTGTTCACAGTATTCGGTCTCGGAATATTGATATCACCGAAAAAAGGCCTGGCAGGCATAGATGCCGGATTGTTCGCTGTGTTCGGCGGCATTCTGATCTCGTTAGTGGGGATCATCACCAAGGACATGGAATGGCACGGTCTGATCGCCATCGGAGGCATAGGCCTCGGACTGGCAAGTCTGGTGTGCCTTGCAGCGAGGGACTGGAAGGATCGTTTGAGAATATTGTCAACGATAACCTTGGTCAGCGTTGTCGCCGTTCCGCTTTCGTATATGACATTCATACTCTCGGAAGCGGAGATAGGCTCGTTCGCAGGGATACCTGCCATTGAGACCATTACCGTTATCGTGATGCTCCTTCTGTTCCTGCTACAGGGAATGAAATACCTGTACAACGGGGCGGACGCGATCAATAAGGATGGAAAGAGGATCGCAGAGAAACATGCGGTCGCATTCGGTTTCACCGTTATACTTGCTTCTACCGGTTTCCTGATATTCTGGCTTTTCGCCATGCTTTCCGACCCGGCGTGGACATTCGGCGAGGATGCGTTGTATATGCTTGGATATTCGGCAGTTCACGAAGCGCACACGTACTTCGTGATCGCTTGTCTCACAGGTGTTCTGCTGGCGGCGTACGGAGTGGGCGCAAGCATGAAGCGCAGAGGCGTCGCACGTTCCGTTTCCGGCGTTTTCATGATACTCATGGGTATAGCGCTTGCGGGTGAGGGCATAGCCTTACTTGCCGGTGCTGACCTTACGGTCGCGGTCGAATATCCGTCGGTCGTCTTCGGTGCTGCCGCACTGTTCTGCATTACGGTGTCCGACTGGCAGAAAAAGAAGATGGTCACCGGCGCGTTCTATCTGATAATCGTTATGTGCGGTCTGGCCGCCATGGTGCTTTACGGATACGAGATGGCATCTGCATTGTCGATTCTGATATTCTTTGCGGTGCTTGAGGTAGAAGGCGTAAGATTGATGTTCATGTAGAACGGCATCCGCCGTTCTCTTTTCTTTCCTTTCGAAGCACAGCGGATGCTGTCGCATTCCGATAAAGGGAACTGCCGGAAAGGATCAGCGGATGTCTGGCGGAACGACGATCATTTCCCACATCTTTTCCGTCAGGCACCCATCTTCCGTGTTCTTTTCTATTTCCTTGTACATCGTGTACGGCACTGTGTAACTAAGCAGGTCCCTGGGTATCCTGTGGCGCTGAGCGAGATCGAAAAAACCTATAACGCCTTTCGGTCTTTCGTTGCCTATCTCCTTGCACGCGAGCGCGATCGTCTGACAGGCGGCCACGAACGGTGCGACCGCATTTACAATGTCGCCGCGTCTGAAACCTGACAATATCACGAGCGCCGATAATTGATCCGGATCGGCGAACATGAACACGATGTCCGGAGGGTTGCTCTCTTCGGCCATGCTCAGCGGCCTGAACACAACATATTTCTTAGGTGTTTCGATGTACGGGAACGACGCTCTCCATTCTGCTACGACCTCGGGCGTTGCGAAGAATCTTTCGCCGTGCCCGAGACTTGTTTTGTACGTCTTCCCCGTCTTTTTCAAAGCCTCATCTCCCGTTGACAAACGGCATTCTATCGGTTCGTTGTCCTTTGTGAACGTGTCGCCGAAACATATACCGACGCCTCCTCCGACACATCCGTATGTCTTTTTGTCGAACGCCGACACCTTTCCTTCAGAAGATGATATAAGTCTTTCCGCTATGCAGCCTCTCTTTCCTTCCTCGAACTGCAAAGCGCCTTCCGGCTTTTCGTCGGTGAACCATATTGCTACCGGTTCGAGAGAGAAACGAAGTCTTTCCGCTAATTTACTGTACATTCACACATGCCTCCCGGGTATGAACTCGCTCGTGGGGTATTGCTCCCAACGAATATATATTATACTGACCGAATTCACACGTCTGGCCATCTTAACGCCGAAGGACATGGAAAGATATATCACGGCAGTGATCGTCATCGGGAGCATATGTCATTGAGCGCATTCGACAACAAAGCGGTAACGCCGAACGACGAGATGGTCGCGGAAGCATTGAATGAAAAGAATGTTCTTTGGTGTCGTCTCAAAGAACATATGTCGTTAACGTACAAAGGATTGAACGAAGAATGGAAATTCTATTCCAAAGCGGCAGGATGGACGTTGTCCGTGAGAAGCGGAAAGAGAACTCTGTTCTATCTTATTCCGATGAACGGTCATTTCAAGATAGGTTTCGTGTTCGGATCGAAAGCGGTCGAAGAAGCGATGAATGCAGGTATTCCTGAGAACATTGTGAGAATAATAACAGAAGCGACGCAATATGTTGAGGGAAAAAGTTTCATGATGGATGTGAACAACGGTGACGACGTCGGAACGGCCATTG
The DNA here is from genome assembly GCA_009784745.1 of Methanomassiliicoccaceae archaeon. Taxonomy (GTDB): domain Archaea; phylum Thermoplasmatota; class Thermoplasmata; order Methanomassiliicoccales; family Methanomethylophilaceae; genus Methanomicula. The sequence continues at coordinate 6,074 of WQXR01000008.1, forward strand.
AACTGATAGATATCAAGAACAGGAACTGAACGTGTTCTGGATATATGTGTAACGGCGGTCGAACTCATGGTCTCGCACGCACGAACTATCTTCTGTGTTATAGTGACACAATGGTGACAGAATGGTGACACGACTCATGCCTTTCTGACTTCCCATGACCCTCTTCTGTTGTCACCATGTCTCAGGATATATCCGTTCTCCGCAAGCGACGAAAGATATCTTTTACTGTCATTCATCCTGCAGCCCGTCTTTCGTCCGGTCGCCGTATTTCTTCCTGAATACCGACGACAACAGGAACGGCGCGGCCAGTGTCGTGACCACTGACATAAGGACCACAACAGCGAACAGGTCGTTCGTCATCGCCGGTTCTCCGCTCACTATGATGCCGATGCCTATCGTTGCAACTATTATACCGACCTCGCCGCGCGGTATCATACCGATACCGACGATCTTCGGCGATGTCGTCTTTTTGCTGCCAAGTATCACTCCGAGACCGCAACCAACATATTTTGTCACGAACGCCAGTATTATCACGATCGTTGCCAATAGAAGGAGTGATGTTGTGAATGCGCTCAGATCTACATGCAGTCCTACGTACACGAAGAAGAACGGCAGGAAGAATGCCGTCAGGGATCCCATCTTCTTCGTGAGACCTGCGTCATGTGCGTAGTCCGCGAATATCATGCCTGCCAGGAACGCTCCGACGATCATTGCCAACCTCATCTGGGATGCTAGCGCGGAAAGCAAAAGACACACAATTATCGCAACCGCGAATATGTCGATATTCGATCTCCATCCCGGATCCTTTGTCTTTCTATTCTCACATGATCTGATCACCCGGGATGCGATCTCCGGAACGGCCTTTGCGCAGAACAGTATCATGAGGACAACGAACATCACCGCGATCACTGTCATTTCAGTGAGATCAACGTAATCCACGCTGCCCGTCGCGGCTATTCCGGCAACGACCGCCAGAACTATTAGCCCGATTATATCGTCTATGACCGCTGCACCGATTATTATCCTTGACTCGGTCTTGTTCATTACCCCCATGTCCTTTATGACCTGCGCGGTTATCCCGACGCTTGTGGCGACCATGGCCGCACCCATGAACATGGCGTGATAGATGTTACCGTCCCACGCCATTATCAGTGCATATCCGGCAACGAACGGTATGATAACACCCAATACAGCGACAAGGACCGCCGTCCTTCCCACGGACGTGAGATCTTTGACCTTGGTCTCCATGCCGACAATGAACAGAAGGAACACTACTCCGAGTTCCGCGATCATTTCGATCATATCCCAGTTCTCGTTACCGTCCGAAACGCCGGGGATAGGGCGCTCTATGTGAAGGAACTCCAGCAGCGACCAGTCCCCTATAACAAGATTGGCGACGAATATTCCTACTAATATCTCACCTATGAGCCCTGGAATACCAAAACGTTTGAGAACGGCGGAAGCAAAGAACGCCAGCGTGAACAGTACGCACAGAATTATCATTACCTGCTCCATAGCGACCGCCATGAATGGCAGATATCTTGGCGGTATTTTAGTTTAGCCCGTCATAACAAATAATTATTCTCCTTATCGCCGACCCGTAAACTGAACAGCTTATAAGTTGCATACCCTTCGATAACGAACGGTTCGAGTTTGCATATCGCTTCCGCCTCTTCGTAAGTTTCGGCTCTGAATATTATCATCCCCGCTACGCCCGGATAACCTTTAGTTGGTCCGCACAGTACTAATTTGCCGTCGTCATCCAGTTTTTTTATTCGCTCTACGTGCTTGATCACCATTGCTTTGTTAATTCGGTTGTATGTTTTGCCTCTTTCTATCAGCATGACATAAACGATCTTTTCCATATGATCACCACGAATCTGCAATTATTTAAATGACCTGCCTGAACGAATTTGATCAAGATCATTTCTTTTTAGCGGAGCATTTGTCTATATCGATGGACAGCGAGATCATCAAACATAACAATGCATTCTTCTCATCAATGATGTTCAGTTTGTACGTATCTCTGAGACTGACGACCTTTTTGTCACAGGTCATTATCAATTCGTTCCCTGACATGACGTTATAATTCCACTGCATCACATTGCCGTCTATCTTCCATCCGGCGCATTCAAGCTCGAACTTCGGACGCATCAAAGAGAGTTTCTTCTGCAAAAAGCCGATCTCGCTCTCTCCGACGAAGAAAATGTACTTTGGCAGTAATGATATTACTTTTTCCACAACTTTTCCTAAATATTTGTCATTGCTGTCATAGATCTCGAGTTTATGTCCCCACGCCAGTTTGCCTTTGACCTTAAAAACGATATTGTCTTTGTCATCATAAATATTGTAACTGTCGAACCATGAGACTATCTTTTGTTTCTGTGTCAGGATCATTTTCCGTTCCCCCCGAGCTGTGGTTTCACGTTTGAAATGACTGGCGGGCTTGAAGGGATTCGAACCCTTGGCCGATCGGTTAAGAGCCGATCGCTCTACCTAGCTGAGCTACAAGCCCGTCTTTTTGCGTCAAGTATCTTCACGTAAATAAATCTTCGCGCACCAGCATTTTTCATTGATAATCGTAACAAATATTCAGATCCCTGATGAATATCAATCAAAATCAATATATGCCCCGGAACCGATGCCGAGCCATGGTAAAGTATCACGTCCGTGATGTTATGACAACGCAGGTCATAACGCTTAAAGAAACAGACACCATCAAGCAGGCTACAGTATTGTTCGCGCTGCACAACATATCTGGCGCTCCTGTCGTTGACAAGGATCGTCATCTCATCGGAATAATAAGTGAGACCGATATCTTGGAACTGGTAATGAAATATCACAACCAATTGCACATAGATCATCCGTCGCTATATATGCTGTCGTCGCCGATGGATGATGATACACAGAATGATGAGGATCTGAAAAATGCAAGTGATGTCATATCAAAAACATTGGTAAAGGACATAATGACAAGAACTGTCCTTACAACGACGCCGGACGCAAAGATCGCTGATGTCGTCGAAGAAATGATAAAGATGACCGTTAACCGCGTTCCCGTTCTGGAAAAAGGGATACTCGTAGGAATATTGTCGCGCGGAGACATCATATTCTCGATATACAAGAAAAAGAGATGATCCCATTAACGAGGGAGTGGTCTTTGAATGATCGAGGTCCACGTGCTTGCCAGCGGAAGCGACGGTAATTGTACTGTGGTCGTATGTGATGATCACGCGATAATGATAGATGCGGGCCTCAGCGGCAAAAAGATAACGGCACTGATGAACACCAACGGCTTGGACGCTTCGCTTGTCAAAAGTTTACTGATAACGCATGAGCACAGTGATCACGTTTCAGGTGCGGGCATAATGGCAAGGAAGCTGAACATACCGGTACAATGCAACGAAAGGACATATGTCTCTTCATATCTGGGTAATGTTGTTTTCTCCAAGATAGAAACGCTTTGCGGATTCGATTCCGGCCCTATGAAAATAACGCCGTTACCGACGTCGCACAACGCATCCGAACCGAATGCCTTTCTCATATCCGTCGACGGAAAGAAGATACTGATAGCAACGGACACCGGAAAGATGACGCCGGAAGTTGAGAGTTCACTGTGTGACGCCGATCTTGCGGTCCTTGAATCGAACTACGATAAACATATGCTTGCGACCGGCCCGTACCCGCCGATGCTGAAAAGACTTGTCGGAAGCGACATAGGCCATCTTTCGAACGTCGACTGTGCCGAATCTTTGAAAAGAACGATGAACGACAACAGAAAAATATTTCTGGCGCACATAAGCAGGAACAACAACACACCGGATATTGCGCGTGAGACCGTTTCTGAGATAACAGGAATAAAACGTGCTAAGATAGATTGTCTTGAATTCAAAGGGGATACGCGGATAATAAAATTATGATCGTCAGTGCGTTATGTTCAGCAGTACCGCCTTCTCGTGGTTTATCAGCACATTCGCCATTGACAGAGGCATGGTGACGACCGTTTCTTTCTTGAGATCATAATCACGATCCGGTCCGGGTATCACCGGAAGGTCCTCAAGTATCCTTACCAGAACGACCTCCTCCTGTTCTTCTGACACCGTGATCGGCGCCTCAACGGTCTGAGGCGTTTCCGCAGGTGCCTTTTCTTCCGGTAAAGAAATATCCGGTATGACGTAATTCCTCTTCCCTTTGTCCCTGACAACGGTCGCCAAATGCTTTTTGGAAACTTCGACAAGACCGTGGTAGTAGTCGCGTTCCTCTTTCGTAAGTTTATCAATTACGTTAACAGAGCCCATGGATGTGCGCAATGCAAGCAAGATTATCTTTTCCATGCGCAGGTCCACAATTCTTTGTAATATCACGCTAACCTTCTTTCGGCGTTCGCCGAGCCCTTCGCATATTATGGAGTCGGGATCTTTGGCGCGTTCGGATTCATAACTTTTGTGAATGCTGTCCTGAAGCTGCAAAAGCGCCGGATACAGGTCCTCTCTGACATCAGTAAGCGTTCTGGACGCTTTTTCGAGACGGTATACGGATGACAGGTCCTCGAATGTCATCTCCTTGAGGTCATATGGCATCGTCACGGCAACGCAATGTGCGTATTTGATAATTTTCACGGTATTTTTTTCATAAACATCATAAATGCTTTCCGCGATACACGGACATGGACATCCGTGCCGTATCGCGCCCCGTGAAAGGGGGCGCGGAAGTTGATATCACAGTATCACCGAATTCCGATATTCAACTCATAGGAGATATCAACGAATGGAAGAAGCGGCTTATCGTAAGGATCCGTTCTCCTCCCGTGGACGGAAAAGCGAACAGAGAAGCGGAAGAGTTCATGGAACATATCACCAAATGCAGATCTGAAATTATAAGAGGACACACATCCAGACGCAAAACTGTTATGATATACGGTGAATGGGAAAAAATAATATCATCGCTTGAGGGAACACAATGAAAGAACGTCTTGAAAGGTTGGAAAAGGCGTTGGACGATCTTCTGGAAGTGTGTCTCAACAGAACAGTACTGGTGGAAGGCCCGAAGGACCGCATGGCGGTAACGCTTCTCGGCGTTCAGGGAGAGATACTCTGTGTCCAGTCGGACGGCCCTTTGAGAACGGCGGAAAAACTGTTCAATGAGAAAAAAGAGGCCGTCATCCTTACAGATTGGGACAAGAAAGGCGAATCGATAGCGAAGGAACTTGAGAATGCCTTATCCTCGCTTTGCGTCAAGTACGACGATACGGTAAGATCAAAGATACGTTCAGTGTGCGCCGGTGAAATAAAGGACGTTCAGAGCCTGCCGTCATTCTACTGCCGTCTGGTCACGGAATCTTTGAGAATGGAAAAAATATAAAATAATAAATAACACGCAGTATGTACATCCATCATGGAAAGAGAGTGTATGCTGGAATGGCTCGGTATGTCATCTGCCGATGAATTATTCGCCGACGTTCCGAAAGATGTCAGAAAAGAAGTGAACATCGGGAATGGCATGGAAGAGATGGATGTTGTCAGCAGGATCGCCGGCATTCTGAAAAGGAATGTCACCTGTTCCGAGATGCCGTGCTTCATGGGCATGGGCTCTTACAGACATTACGTGCCTGCGGCAGTTGATCACATCACGGGGATATCTGAATTCTACACATCATACACACCGTACCAGCCGGAGATAAGCCAAGGCATGCTTCAATCTCTTTTTGAATATCAGAGCATCGTTTGTGAACTCACAGGCATGGATGCCTCCAATTCGTCAATGTACGACATGTCCACTGCGCTCGGGGAGGCTGCAAGGATGTGTTCCCGCATCTCAAAAGGAAAGACGTTCCTGATACCGGAAGCGCTGAACGCGGAAAGGAATTCCGTGCTTGAGAATTATCTTACCGGCACCGGCATCAGAACAGCAAGATACGGATTCGATAAAAGAACTGGTTCTCTTCTTTTGGATGACATATCGTCAGAGATCCGTAAGAATGATGTTTGCGGCGTGTACGCCGAGATGCCGAACCTGTTCGGCTGCCTTGACAGGAACGTAGCATCAATAAAAGCACTGATCGGTAACGTTCCTCTGGTCATCGGTGCAGATCCGCTGTGCATGAGCATCGTAAGACCGCCCGGGGACATGGGCGCAGATATTGCCATAGGCGAAGGTCAGGTTCTGGGTACGAGGATCGGTTTCGGTTCTCCTTTACTGGGATTGTTCGCATGCCGTCAGGAACACATAAGGAAGATGCCTGGGCGGGTCGTCGGCCTCACTGAGGATACAGAAGGCAGAAGGGCGTTCTGTCTTACGCTGCAGACCAGAGAGCAGCATATACGGAGAAGTTCGGCAACGTCCAACATATGCACGAACGAGGCGCTCAGTGCCGTCGGGGCGGCTGTTTACGTGTCGGTATTGGGCGCAAAAGGTATGATAGATATTGCGAAGAAGAACATGGAACGTGCAAGAACGCTGATGTCGATGTTATCGAGGATCAAAGGCATCGAGATCGTATTTGACAACGTACATTTCAACGAATTTGCGGTCAGACTTCAAAAGGACCCGTCGGAAGTGAACAAGGCGCTGCTGAAAAAAGGAGTGATGGGCGGTGTTCCTCTCAAAGGACACGTAAAAGGAATGGACGACTGCATGTTATTAGCGACAACGGAGATGCATTCTGACAGCGACCACAAAGAACTTGCCGACGCATTAACGGAGGTGCTCTGATGTTCATGTCCATAGTTAACGCAGATGAAACGAAGATAACCGATACCGGCCTCCCAAAAGAACTGGAACGCAGTACGCTTTGCCTGCCTGACGTTCCGGAAAGCGAGGTCGTACGTCATTATACGAATTTGGCTTCGAAGAACTTCGGCGTTGACAACGGACCGTATCCGTTGGGCTCGTGCACGATGAAGTACAATCCGAAGTACGCGGATCGAATATCATCATTGGAAAAGTTCACGGACGTGCATCCGTATCAGGATGAGAGCACAGTGCAAGGCATATTGGAACTGATGTACGATGCGGAGCGAAAGCTCGCTGCCATTGCGGGCATGGATTCCGTAACTTTGCAGCCGGCAGCAGGCGCACACGGTGAGTTCACGGCGATGCTGATCGTTCGCGCGTATCACAACGATAACAACGAAGAAAGAGATGAGGTGATAATACCGGACAGCGCCCACGGAACGAATCCGGCAAGTGCCGCAATGGCCGGCTACAAGGTAATAGAGTTGCCTTCCGCACCGGACGGTTCCGTTGATCTCAACGCATTGAAAGCGGCCGTTTCATCGAGAACGGCGGCATTCATGCTTACCAATCCGAACACGCTCGGAATATTCGAAAAGAATATCGTAAAGATCTCAGAGATCGTACACGGGGCCGGGGCGCTGATGTATTACGACGGCGCGAATCTGAACGCAATAATGGGCGTTACCACACCCGGGGATATGAATTTTGATATCGTTCACTTTAACGTTCACAAAACGTTCGCCGCACCGCACGGAGGCGGCGGCCCGGGTTCGGGCCCGGTCGGCGTGAAGAAGAGATTTGCAAAGTACTTACCGTCTCCGACCATAAAAAAAGTAAAAGAAAAGTATGTACTGGCTCATAATGAGAAGAGCATCGGAAAGATAAGGTCTTTCTACGGGAATCTGAACGTTGTCCTGAGAGGATATGCGTACATCCTCAGAATGGGATCTGAAGGATTGAAGGACGCAACGGTGAGGGCAGTACTCAATTCCAACTACCTGAAAGAACTTCTGAAAGAGGATTACGATATACCGTTCGGTGATCTGAAGAAACATGAGTTCGTGCTGAGCGCTTCCGGCCTCAAGAGAGAAAAAGGGATCAAAGCGATGGACATAGCGAAGAGGATGATAGATCATCACATCCATCCGCCGACAGTATATTTCCCTATGCTTGTTGACGAGTCCATGATGTTCGAACCGACGGAAGATTGTTCTTTGAAAGAACTTGACATGATCGCCGATGTGCTGATAAAGATCGCAAATGAGGATCCGGACATCGTAATTAATGCACCTCATCGTTCGCCCGTGTCAAGAGTGGATGAGACAAAGGCCGCGAAAGATATGATATTGAGCGTACGGTACATGAAAAAGAAGGAACAGCAATGAAAAACGGAATTCTCATAGTGTTCGAAGGCATCGACGGTTCCGGTAAATCATCGTGCATGGATGCTGCCGTATCGGAGATAAGCAAAAAAAGAGATGTCATCAGAACATCCGAACCCACGAAAGGCGTGATCGGACAATTGATAAGAACGCATACTGACGTCACACCGGAAACGGAAGCGTTGCTTTTTACTGCCGACAGGGCCGAACATACAAAAGAGATGAAAAAATGGTTGGACAACGGAAAGATAGTGATGTGCGACAGATATTACGCATCAACGTTAGCGTATCAGTCCGCATACGGCGTGAGATCATCGTGGCTTCGTAAAATGAACGAACCTGTGATAATTGAGCCTGATATCACCTTCCTTTTCGATATATCTCCGGAAATGGGATTGGAACGTGTCGAATCAAGAGGAGAAAAAAGCAAATTCGAACGGCTGGACTACCTGAAAAAGGTAAGAAGGAATTATCTTAAGATCGCAAAAGAAAAAGGTTTCGTGATAATTGACGCATCAGAGAACAAAGATCATGTTCTCGCATCGGTGATGGAACATATTTCTAAAATAATTTAACGCAAGGATAAAGAATAAGAAATTGATACAACAGGGGCGAGAACATGCATCCTTCGGAAGAGATATTCTGTACAAAGAGCAACAAACTCAGAGGAAAGACCATAATAATGGGAATAACGGGAAGCGTAGCCGCTATAGAGTGCTTTGCAACGATACGCGAACTGATAAGGCACGGCGCAAAGGTGATACCTGTGATGTCCTCTGCGGCACAAGAATTGGTTACACCGACATCGCTTGAGTTCGCATCAGGCATGGTTCCCGTTACGAAGATAACAGGACGGGCGGAACATGTATCGATGCTTGGCGACGGTTCGGTGGCCGATGTTTTTCTGATATATCCGGCAACGGCCAACACGATATCGAAGATCGCTCAGGGTGTTGACGATACTCCGGTAACAACGATGGCGACCGTGGCAATGGGTTCCGGCATCCCGATGGTGATCGCGCCGGCGATGCACGATTCCATGTTCAGGAATCCTGCCGTAAAAAAGAATATCGAATTTTTGAAGGAAAGCGGTGTTATGTTCCTCGGCCCGAACATTGATGATGTAAGAGCAAAGGTCGTGTCCAAAGAGGAGGTTATCGCGTGGGCGTTCAAACTCATGTCCAAGAACGACCTGAAAGGGAAAAAGGTGTTAGTTATCGGCGGCCGCAGCGAAGAACCGATAGATTCGATGCGTATAATCACTAATCGTTCAACGGGACTCATGTCCGTTCATCTGGCGGAACGTGCCTTTGAAAGAGGCGCGGACGTGGAACTCTGGATGGGCGGCTGCAGTGTCCCGTTGCCTGATTATATACCTACAAAACGCTTCGGAACGGTCGGCGACCTGATGAAGATGACCAAGAAGATAAAGCACGATATCGTCATAGTTCCTGCGGCCCTCTCGGATTTCGCGGCCGTCAGAGTGAAAAAAGGCAAGATACCGTCCGAAGGATCGGTAAAGATGGAACTGACACCGGTACCGAAAGTACTTCCGGCGATACGTTCGAGATGCGACAACGTGATAGGATTCAAAGCGGAATCCGGATTGGAGCGTGAGGCGCTTGTCGAAAAAGCGAGAGGAAGGATGATCGCTTACGACCTTGCGGCCATCGTTGCCAACGATATTGACGTTGCCGGAAAGACCTCATCAAAGGCGGTCATCGTAACAAAGGACAACGCAAAGGACATATCAGGTACAAAGGCGAACGTGGCCGATTCCATACTGGATGTGTGTGCTGAATTGATATGATGAAAGCGTTCTGCCCCGGACACATATCTTGCTTCTTCTCTCCGGTTGTCACCGATGACGTTATGACAACGGGTTCTCTGGGCGCAGGCATACGTCTGAACACGGGAGTCACGGTCACAGCGGAAGAACGCTGTGATAAGAAAATAATGATAATAATGGACGGTTCGCCTTGTAAAGCGGAAATAACCGAGAATGTTGTAAAGATCATCTCACCGGACACGGGGTTCGATATCATCATTGAGAATGATCTTCCGCTGTCGCAGGGAATGGGAATGAGTGCCGCCGGAGCGGTCGCAACCGGTCTTTGTATGACATCATTCACGGAAGCGGACGAATATGAGGCGTACAAAGCTGCCCATATCGCAGAAGTCATGAACAAAGGAGGATTGGGAGACGTTGCCGGAATTATCGGCGGAAGCACACCGATAAGACTGAAAGCGGGGATCCCGCCGTACGGAAGGGTCATCGATCCTTCATTGAATATCAAATTCACGGTCGCCGTTGTCGGTCCGAGAATTGTTACGAAGAATATCCTTTCCGATCGGAACATAATGAAAAGGGTCTCGTCCGCAGGAGAGTTCTGCCTCAACGAATATATGAATAGCCAGACAGAGAAAATGCTGTACTCTTTGTCTTCATTGTTCTCTGAAAGGATAACGTTGGAGACCAAAGAGATAAAGAACGCTTTGAACCTCCTCAGAAAAGATCATGATGCTTCCATGTGCATGCTCGGGAACAGCATCTTCACGAACGCAAATGAAAAGGAAACACGCAATATTCTCGGTGACGACGTTAAGATATTCTCATGTTCGCCGTCATCTGACGGTCCGAGAATCATTCGTAAAGCGTGAATAATCTGTCGTCGCCGGCGGCATCGAACAGACCTATCCTTGCGCCGCAGTCTATCCATCCGTGTGCGTAATTGACGGATGCGAATGCATTCACGACATCACCGTTCTTCCTGAAATGTTCCGCATCCTTGTAGTACGACGTTGCCATATTCAGAAAATCTTCTGCGAGTTTTCGGTTGAACGATCTTTCCGGCGCGGATATTGAGATCTTATCAAGCGCCTCTTTTGTTATTTTCAAATAGCGTTCGATCTTTTCCTCTGTGATGACGTTCTGCATTCAATCTTCCTCCGATAATACTTTCACACCTGCGCCGCCGTGCCTGCTCTCCCTCGGCCTGACATCAACAAGCAGCGGCGCCTCTATACCGGCGCCGACTATCATTGCGATGCCTATCGGCATCGTCTGGATGTCCTCGGTCATACCGTTCGTCAACCCTTCTACCGATGAAGCGATCGCTTTCACGTCGTTCGGGTTTGTAACTTTCAATATTATCTGAGTTCCGCATTGGCTGAGAACGTTCTTATCGATCTTCGCAGGTCTTTGGCTTATCACCATCAGTCCGAGACCGAATTTCCTTCCTTCCGACGCTATCGTTGATAATACCCTTGACGATATGGCGGTACCCTGTTGCGGACAGTAATTGTGTGCTTCTTCGATTATCAGCATCATCGGCGGTATGTTCCCTATCTTCCGCATTTCGAACATCAGCGTGCCTAATCTTCTGACCACTAATTCCTGTATGTCCGGCGGCACCCCTTTCAAATTTATTACAGTAGTTCTTCCTTCTTCCACCAATTCATCGACGCGGTTGCCGCGTGTCGCGAATATCCCTATCTCATCAAGGTATTCCAGTTCTGTTATCAGGACGGGATTCTTATTCTCCTCGTCCCTTGAAAGCACATCTATCAGTTCACGCACGGAATACGTGTCCTGACGTTCCCTCAACGCATCTATCGCCTTTCTCAGCGACGGTAAATGTGATCTTATGTCATTGGTACGTGTGAGTTCCAGTATCTCGCGTGCCTCAAGTGTCTTCAATGTGAATCTTAACGGTTTTGAAAGTTCGCCTGTGTTCTTCGATATCGTGAATTCGTTTATGTGGTCTGCATAAGACCTCGGAACGACGCCGAATCTTGCATCCGCGTGTTTTCCGATATCCCGCATCGCCGCATATTCGCCGTGCGGATCGATTATCATGCACGTTACGCCGTGTTTCATTAATTCTTCGATTATGTCGCCGCTCATGTAACTTTTTCCGCCGCCGGTCTTGGCGAGAATGCATACATGCCTCTGCAAAAGGTCGTTAATGTTCAGATAAACGGGAACTCCGTGGCCGTGCAGCAGACCGACGTATGCGCCTGTCTTTTCCTTCATCTTCAATCCTAACACACTCTGAATGAGCGCATCATTCGCTTTGAAAACCGGTTTTCCGGCTCTGAATGTTGTTCTCGGAATTTGCAGAAGACCGCGATCATCGCGGTAACCGACAACGTCTATCTGGGCGCTTATCACTTCCTGTATGTCCGTGTTGTTCATATTCAGCGTCTTTTCCAATGAAAGATCCGTTTTTCTGATAAGACTTCCCACCTGACACAACACAGGACCGCAGTCCTCGTGTTCCGCCATTATGTACTCTGATTTTTCGACGTGGGCGATGGCACGGCAGTTGAACGTTGATGTTCCTACGTTTCCGTAGATTATGCCTATCTCTTCCGTCCTTTCATCAATGTTCGCATTTTCGCTGACCGGCGGCCTTGTTACCGGTCCCGTGTACGGAGGTATCGGTTTGGATGCTTTCTTTTCCGGTGGCTGTACGCTCCTTTCCTGTTTCGGAATGATCTTCCTTTCCGGCGGTGCGGCACGCGGAACTTCGGAATGTGTTGTTGATGTTTCTCGGCTCGGCACCGTCCTTTCTGAAGCGACGGGAACAACTCTCTCGGGCGCCGGCCTTTCGGATGCTGTTCTATCAGCGGGAATACGATCGCGCGGTGCATCGATATCGGTACGAGCATTCGTTTCCGTTATTCTGGACGAGCGCTCGTCCTGCTGTTTTTTCGCGGCCTCGGATGATCTGTTATCGGCTGCTTTCTCAGCCTCATCGTCCTTCATCCCCAGAATTTTCTTGAATAGTCCCATGAATGCATCCGCATTGTTAATGCAGAAGAGACAATAAAAAGGTTGTGCGCATATGCGCACAGAGGAAGCAACAATGCCGAGAGCGACGACGAAAGCAGAACTGATAAGAATGGCCGACGAGCAATTCGACAAAATGTGGAAGATCATCGATTCAATGGATGATATCGAACAGAACAACGATTTTTGTTTTGACGCTGACTCAATGGATGATGCGGCACATTGGAAGAGGGATAAAAATCTGCGTGATGTCCTGATACATCTCTTCGAATGGCATCAACTTTTGCTGGAATGGGAAGGATCGAACGCCAACGGCGTTGCAAAGACCTTCTTACCGTCGCCGTACACATGGAAAACTTACGGCGAGATGAACATCGGTTTTTGGGAAAAACACCAGAAGATGGACACTTCGCTTTCGATGTCAAAAGAAATGCTCAGGAACAGCCACAAAAATGTTCTGGTTGTCATAGAGAGATATTCCGACAAGGAACTTTTCACGATAACCTGAGCGAGGAAGCTCACTGCTTCAGCTGTGAGAGAATAGCGAAATGAAATATCCTATCTTCCTTGTTGTCGGCAGGCAAATTGTGTACAACAAATGCCAAATATTTCAACGAGCCAGCGCCGTTAAGTAAGAAACGTTTAAAGCGTTGAATTATGATACAGGAACGGAATAACAGCAACACGCAGAATGAATTGTAATAACTAAGTTGCTCCGAAATGAAATAAACGTTGAACCGTAATAAAAAACGATAACGAAGAAAGAAACACAAAGAACGGTGCACGTGTAAACATACGGCGCCATAAAGAAACATTCGAACGCATAACACAAGAAAGTGATGGGGAATATGCTGTTAACGTATAACGTAAAGCATGGTATCGATATTTCATCGGAGTTGGAAAAAGGGAGAATGATTGCTGAGACAGCAATTCATTCTCCGAAGCTATTAACAACAAAAGCAGTTTCTCATATCGGATTGAAAGCGACGATATCTAACCAAATTTTAAGAAAATACGGTCGCAGAAAAGAAACAAAGAAAGTAAGCAACATCGTACTTCCCGTCCCCGGTCAAGGTGTCGTGAACAGAGGCGATGAATTGTATATTTCTTGCCTGAAATGTACGTTACCGTTCTATCACAAAGTTGAGAAGATTAACTACATTGAATTTGACAAAGAGTGTGCGCATATCACTTGTACAGTACCTGATCTGCCGCAATATGTTCCGGAACGAACATTAGGCGTTGATCGTAATTCAACAAGTCACATTGCAGTAGTATCTTGCCCCGAAACAGGCAAGATACAGAAATACGGTAAACAATGCTTACACATACACGAAAAATACTCA
>WQXR01000009.1 GCA_009784745.1 Methanomassiliicoccaceae archaeon
ATACGGTAAACAATGCTTACACATACACGAAAAATACTCACATTTAAGAAGAACAGCACAAAGAGAAGGATCAAAGAAAAGAAGACACAAATATCGAAAAGCAAAGATATACAAACAACGAGAGAAACACATTATCAAGAACATTAACCATCATATCTCTAAAGCCATCGTTGCTAATGCAAAAGAACAGAAAGCAAAGATCGCTTTAGAAGATCTGAGTTTCATACGTGATACGGCGAAAACGTATGGACGGTTACAAAGACATCAACTGAACTCTTGGGCTTTCTGTCAGCTTGAAAGGATGATAGATTACAAGGCCCAATTGCAGGGGGTGCCCGTTGAATATGTTGACCCGTATAACACATCGAAGCTTTGCTCCCGATGTGGTAATATCGGCATACGTGACGGAAAGCTGTTCAAGTGTCCGCATTGCGGACACGCAGACCATGCTGATGTAAATGCAGGTTTTAATATCGCTTTACGAAGCAACGGTCGCTTGAGCATAGACAGAGATATGCTCAAAGGTTATACTGACAAACCTGAAGGAGGAACGATATACATTGAAGAATTGTTATTCGGACGTGTGCATTGACTTCTTGAACTCTCACAGATAAGTCCGTGAGAGTAGTCAGAAATGGACAAGAACTTCGAGTCTAGGCAATATTGTATCTCAACGACTGCAAGCCATTATGATTGGGCAATAAAGAAACTGAAAGAACAGATAAAGGCGCTGAGCCGCGATACGCGGACACTCAAAAAATGAGATTAAAAGTTGCCCACAGGAGGGGCGCACCCTGCATTCCCCCGAATGGCCCATAGCGGATTGCTCCGGTTCTGCTGTAGGCAATAACACATTGCGCTCGTTATTTAAAAGTTTTTCATTCCATTCTTTTCTTTCAACTTTTCCCTGCCGTGTGTGCCCATTTAACACAAAAAAATGTAACTTTGCCTCCAATTGTCGTGCCGGAATGATTAACCACGGCACGCACACGCCCGTTACATATTTGAAACTTCAACTCATACCCCCTACACATGATAGTCATAGGCGGTTCGACATCCCGCGATCTTGCAAAAGAATTGGCGGTAAAACTGGATTGCAAATGCATATTGGCATCATCCACGAGATTTCCGGACGGCGAATGTTACACGAGACTGGAAGGAGAGTCACTTCACGATGACGTTGTTATCGTCCAGAATACCTATCCGGATACGAGTATCATAGAGATGTTCCTGATACAGGATGCCGCGAAGAGAATGGGTGCCAAATCCATAACGCTGGTCATACCGTACTTCGGGTATGCGAGACAGGACCGCATATTCAAACCCGGGGAACCGGAAAGTGCCAAGGTCATGGCAAAACATCTCGGGATGATATGCAACCGCGTCATTACGATAGATATTCACAAAGAAACGGTGCTTAAGAATTTCAAATGCCCTGCGAAGGATCTCAAAGCATCCGGCGCGATAGCTGAATATTTCGCCGATAAGGGGATAGATGTCGTTCTCGCACCGGACTTCGGTGCGGCGGACAGAGCGAAGGACATCGGAGAAAGAATGAAGTTACCGTACGATCACCTTGAAAAGGTGAGATTATCGGGAACGGAAGTGAAGATCGCACCTGCGAGGATGGACTGCAACGGAAAGAACGTTCTTATCGTTGACGATATAATCGCAACAGGAGGCACGATATTGGCGGCAACGACGCAGCTGAAAGCTGCAGGCGCCACATCCGTTTCCGTCGTTTGCACGCATGGTGTGTTCACCGGCGATGCGATACGAAGACTTACCGGTAACCAAATAGATTCATTGCTGTGTTGCAACACGCTGGAAAGCGAGGTCTCCAACATTTCAGTGGCTGGCACAGTTGCGGATGAACTTAGAAAAGGTAAAAAGAAGGGACTGTTCGGGAAGAATTGATGCACATGGAAAAGGAAGCGAATTTTAACGAGTGGTATAACGATATCGTCGAGAAGGCAGGACTTTCCGACAAACGTTATCCGATCAAAGGAATGAACGTATGGACGCCGTACGGATGGAAGATCATGAGACATGCGGATGAGTTCATACGCAAAGAACTCGATTCAACGGGACATGATGAGGTATGTTTTCCGCTGCTCATACCGGAAACGGAATTCAAAAAGGAGAAAGAACACATAAAGGGATTCGACTCCGAAGTGTATTGGGTGACACACGCCGGTCTGAATGAATTGGACGTTCGTCTTGTTGTAAGGCCGACCTCAGAAACGGCGATGTATCCGATGTTCTCGTTATGGGTGCGTTCCCACACGGATCTTCCGCTTAAGGTGTATCAGATCGTGAACACATTCAGATACGAAACGAAACAGACGAGATCGTTCATCAGAGTTCGTGAGATCCATTTCTTTGAATCGCATACATGTCATTCCACCGAGGAAGATGCACAGAAGCAGGTGGAAGAAGATCTCGAGATACTGGAAAATATAATGAAAAAATTGTGCATTCCGTATTCACTTCACACGCGCACGGAGTGGGATAAGTTCCCCGGTGCGTACTACACCGTCGGTCTCGACACGGCGATGCCCAACGGCAGAATGCTGCAGATAGGTTCGATACACCATTACAGGACGAATTTCTCAATTCCGTACAACATCACGTACGAAGATGCGGACGGAGAACACAAACACGTTCATCAGACGACGTACGGAATGTCCGAAAGGCTCGTAGGAGCTATGATCGGTGTGCACGGGGATGATAAAGGATTAGTCCTTCCGCCGCCGGTGGCGCCGTTCCAGATCGTCATAGTGCCGATAATATCAAAAGGCAACGCTGACGCAGTTCTTGATGCGGCGCGGAAAATAACAAATGCGCTGGAGAATGCGGGGATACGTGTTAAACTGGATGACTGTGACGAAAGACCCGGAAGCAAATTCTATGACTGGGAAATAAAAGGTGTGCCGCTCCGTCTGGAACTCGGTATGCGTGATATCGACAATAACGTTGTAACGTTCGCAAGACGTGACAACGGCGAGAAAGGAACGATATCTTTATCGGATATCTCATCAGGCGCAGAACTTCTGCTTGAGACGATACGTAATGATATGTACAACAGAGCGTGGAAAAAACAGAAGGAATGTGCGGTAACGATAGATTCGTTAAAGGATGTTCCGGAGAATACATTAAGATTCGGCTGGTGCGGGTCGGAGGAATGCGGTCACAGGTTCGAGGACGAGAATGACCTGAAACTTCTCGGAACGCCGTACGTGAAGGAAGAATTCAAAGGCAAATGCATCGTGTGCGGTAAACCTACAGATAAGGTCGCATACGCATCACGATCAATTTGATCTTTCGAGAAAGCCTTTGGCCTCCCCGTAAACGCGGTCGGCAGGCTCGAGCGTCACCCAACCATCTTCCAGTGTGAGTATGTCGAACCCCATCCTGTTAGCGAATTTTTCCACTGCCGCTTGAAATTCGTCCTGATCTCCGAGACCCGTGTCAACTTTCATGACCTCATGATAATCGGCCATTTCGAACACCATCTTGAGCATCGAATCGTCGCCTGTGTCGACGCCCTTGAACAGTTCCATCCTCCCCAAAAGGTCATCGTAATTGGTCGCGAATGCCGGTGTGAAGTACATTATACCTGGATATTTTCTCAAAAGTGCCAGATACTTCTTTGTGCCGCCTATCGCTGCTGCTATACAATCGTCAACGATCTTGCCTTCGTTGTCACGTATTATTGTCATCGGTATCCGAAGATTATCCTTTGCCCATATGTCGATGTCCTTCAGACCGTTCCCGCATAATCCGTAATAAAGAACTATCGCATCGGCATGTTCCTGCATCCGGAACATGCATTCCTTTATCGCTTCCTTCAGATCCACAGGTTCCTCATGAAGACCGAGGTCCATCATCCATATCGCTATCTCATAACCATCATTCGCAGCACGCGGACCGTTCATGAAATCTTCTTCGTTGACGATCTCATGTTCTATTCCTTTTTTGATAAGTTTCGGTTTTATGCTTCTTGCGTGACGGTTGTCCAAAAGGTAGATCTTTGATATTTCGTTATCCTTTGATATGCTGTATATCAGTTCGTCCTCTAGTATAGGGCATGCGATCACACCTAATGTCCCTTTTGCTGTCATGAAGATTATTATGTGTTCACCGTATTTATATGGAAGGGTACTTGCGCAGAAAAGGTAAAAGGATTAACGCTATGACACGATGCAGGTACGATACAATGCCGTTCGAAGAAGGCGAATACATATTCCTTGCGGATGATGAGAAAAGATATTGGATCAGAGTATCCTACGGAATGATGAGCGTACCGTCGTTGGGTTCGGTGGACGGAAATAAGTTCAGGGATGCGGATGACGGCCATTCTGTAACAATAGCAGGAAAAGAATTCACCGCATTCCGCCCGGGAACGGTCGACCTCATCGGATCGCTGGAAAGAGGGGCGCAGATAATCGGCGCGAAGGATGCCGCTTCGATAATAATGAACTGCGACATCAAATGCGGTGATTCTGTTTTGGAAATAGGCGCCGGTTCCGGTTCGCTGACGACTGCGCTGATAGGGGCTGTCGCTCCCGACGGATGCGTACATACTGTCGAATTCAGAGAGGATCACGCATCACGCGCCGCAAAGAACATCAAACGTACCGGTCTGGACAAATACTGGACGTGTCAGATAGGCGATGCGCGGAATGTTGATGTCGATGTGAAAGCGGATGCTCTCATCATGGACATGCCCGATCCGTGGTCAGCATTGGATAATCTTGAAAAGAACCTGAGATCGGGAGGAAGGCTGTGCGCATACGTTCCGAATATCAATCAACTTGAACTCACTGTTACCGCGCTGCGCGAAAGAAGATATTACGACGTTCGCGCAGCAGAACTGTTGGAGCGCGGACTGGAAGTGCATCCAGGAGGCGTAAGGCCGGCATTCCAGATGTTAGGTCACACAGGTTATCTGATTTTCGGGAGAAAGAGGACTTAGGTCTACGATGACATCAATGTCATCGCCGTCCTTGATGCTTAACGTCCTTCTCAAATGGAATTGACATACCAGTTCGAGCATATCCTCATAATGCGATCTTTCCGGAACGACTATTGCACAGTCTATGTTCCTTATCTTCGCTTTGTATGCGATCACTTTACCGAATGTCCTTCCGTCCTTTTCGAATCCGTCTATCAGATGACCGGGCATGTTCCTGATTATTTCCAGTTTTCCTTGATCTTCTTTCACAACTCTGATGTTCAGCGTACCTTCGTACGGCCGGAAGTTCAGTTTTATCTGGAATTGGTCCATGTACGGTTTTTGAGTTACGTAATAACCGCCTTCGCCCATTCCGGTAACAACTTTTCCGCGCAGTGTCACGTGATCCGTCAGTTCGAATATCCGGCGGTATTCGTTGTATTCCTTTCTCATTTCTTCGATCCCCGTTTCCGTTATCTTTATGCGCTGTCTTCTCGCGCCGAGGTCACGAACAAGATATTTTTCATCAAGAAGTTCTAATATCCTTTTGGATGCTGACTGCTGGCTCATACCGAGTGCTTCGCCGAGTTCGCGGGACGATACCGCAACGTAATCGTATATTCCGCCGAGCAGAGCGATCTTTCTCAAAGCGAATGAGAATTTCTCGTCCATATTTCCAAATTAGAATTAACAGGATATTAACGTTGCTATCGGTGACGCCTTTTGTATATGCTGTTTTTCTCGCGCATCCATGCAATATATTAATAAACGGAAAGTATCTTCGGGAGCATAGGTGCAACAATGGATGAGAGACCGAAAAACATAGTGTTCGCTTCCGGATTGGCTGTGATTGGTGCGATGTTCGCCCTCATGGTGACAATTCTGCAGCTTGACCTTGCGGCCGAAGGCATGGAAGCGAAGCTCGGATGCTGCTTACTGACGCTGTTGCTGTTCCTTGCCATCGGCGGAGCATTGTTCGCCAACGGTCAGTGGACATGGAGATTCCTGATATTCATGGAGGTCATGGGTGCGGCAGTTCCGCTGATATCGTTCCTGTTCGGTATGATACCGTTCATGTTCAGCGCTACGCTTGTTGCTATATCATGCTTGATAATCGGCCTTACGACAACGAAGGAAGCAAGACGCTGGGTCGAAGCGGACAGGATTTGAACCGTTCGTACGAAGTTCAGAGCATATCCTTCAGTATACGTTCCGCTGTGATACAGAACTTCGGACACTCTTTATCGATAAGACCTTCTCTGTGCGCACGCATCAGTTGCTCCGGATCTCTGATGTCCGCACCCAATAACACAGGACAATTGACGCTTCCGTGCTCTTTTTCAAATCTTTTTATGAATTCCGTGCGTTTCGAAAGAGCGATACCTTTCTGTTCCACATCGTTGAGGACGTGATTTCCGTATCTTATCCCTAAAGCAATGAACGCGCCCGTTACTGCGCCGCATACACCGCCGGTATGCATACCGGCGCCGAATAACGATGCTGTCCTGTATGCTTCCTCTTTTGATATTCCTATGATATCAGCGACGGATGCCAATATCTGCATTGAACAATCGATCCCTTCATCGAACTTCTGCAGAACGTCATCTTTCGTTAACATACGGTCCGTATGCATCTCGTATGATATCTCATTAACTGAATTTTAACAACGAATAGAAAGGTCTTATATACGGGAGTGTATGCAACGTGTCGCAATGCCCGCAGCTATCGCCCCCGAACTGTTATTCAGCGCTCTCATCGTCGTTGCGCTTTTTCTGATATTGCTGTCCACGCCGACGATAATACTTTCGGTACGTGCGTCATCGAAACTTCTCAACAGGTACAGGGTGCTCAGATCGGTGGAGGAGATGGACGAGAACGCCGTATCCAAGCAGATGGTGGAAGAATGGAATTCCGTAAAAAGTCCGTTGAGCTATACTGCACTTCTGAGCGATGAGATCGAACGGCTGGGGACATTGAGACAGGCGACGCTTCACTCGGAGATAGCGATAGCCGTTCTGATATTTTTGGGAATATATCCTGGCTACGAAACTAATGTGCTGATAGGCATCGCAGCGCTCGTCATTGCTGTCGTACTGGTAGTTCTTTACGGAATAATGAATCTCAGACGTTATCTGAGAGAGTACATCGACGCTTTGACGGAGATAGATGTGAACGGCGACGAGGCTGTCGCACGCATCTACGGTTGAATGCACGGAAAAAATCTTTTACCGTAATGCATATAATCTTTCATGGCAAAAGTGACATTGCATACAACGGCAGGCGACATTGTCATCTCCCTTTACGATGACATGCCGGTGACCGCCGGGAACTTCAAAGAACTGGTGAACAAAGGATTCTATGACGGCATCATATTTCACAGGGTCATAAGCGGATTCATGATCCAGAGCGGATGCCCCGACGGTACGGGGACCGGAGGTCCGGGATATAATATCAAAGATGAGTTCGTAAAAGGACATTCCAACAAACGCGGAACGATATCGATGGCCAACACCGGACGTCCGAACTCCGGAGGCAGTCAATTCTTCATCAATCTTGTTGATAACACGTACTTGGATTGGGATAACCCGAGAACACCGAGCGCACACCCAGTTTTCGGCGAAGTGACAGAGGGAATGAATATCGTCGACGCTATCGGTAACTCAAGAACGGGAAGAAATGACCGTCCTTTGAATGATATCGTCATCAAAAAGGCCGAGGTCTCAGAATGACGAGGCACGTGATGGAAGCACTTGGAAAAACAAGGATTGTCATTGAGGACGGAAAAGTTATCGATATAGGCGAACCGAAGGTAAAGTATTGCCCTTTGTTCAAAAAATACAGGAACATCGATGAATTCAATGATGATACGATACGCGAGAACATGGAATTCCGTATCTCAAATTTCGGAATGTGTACTTCATCACGCCAAGTGAGAATGAAGGATTTCCTAAGTTTCGGCATATCCGAGTTATTGAGTATGTCATTATCCATGAATATACTGGATGCTGCTGTTATCGCTGCCGACGGTACGGGAACGTGCGTTATCGATGATCCCGAGATCGTCCAAGGATTGGGGGGCAGAATATCAGGAATAATGGAAACGGAGCCGATAAAGGAAGTTATCGATGAGATAGGATCGGAACGCATCCTCGATCCGGAAAAGGCAACGATAGATCAGTTCGCCGGCGTTTCAAAGGCGTTCGCGATGAAATGCAGCAAAGTGGGCGTTACCGTTGCATATGCGGATGATGCCGATCTGATACGCAACGCGTTCGGCAGCAATGTTGCGATATTTGCCGTTCACACAACAGGAACATCGGCGGATGATGCAAAAAGATTGTTCGATTCGTGTGACGTGATAACTGCATGCGCCTCGGAACACATAAGGGATGTCGCCAAAGAAAAGGCACTTATGCAGGCAGGAACAAAGATCCCTGTTTACGCGAGCAGCGAGTTCGGCAAAAAGATAATGCTGATGAAACTGAAAGAATTGGGAAAAGATGCGTCAACATTCGAGGATGATCGACCGAGACCGCTCAATTGACCGTTTCCACTACCAAATGAGTGTTCGACCTCAGATATATGATAGGTATCCTGAGCGACCTGAGTTTTCTTTTTAATTCTTTATCGTTCGTGAGAACGTACGCGTCCAGTCTTACCGCCGCTTCCACTATCGCGTCATCACCTTTAGTTTCTGTTTGAAAAGTTTCATATTTTCTTGCCAGTGATAACGCAACTTTTGCGTATTTATTATCTAAATTCTTCAATTCGCCGATCATCGGGCCGGGTACGATCATTCTTACCTCTCCCAATAACGACGATACCGCGAGATCAAGGTTCATACGCATCTCGAACGGCATGAGCAATGCGTTTGTGTCTAAGATCACGGTCTGCATGTTCATTGCTCTACAATTCCGTATCCGATAAGTCTCCACTTACCGGATATCCTTCTTGATATCGCTACCCTCTGTCCCTTCATGATACAGACGGGTATCTTCAGTACTACTTCCGCGGAATCGCTCCTTGCGCTTTTTACGACGCCTACGGTGGTCGCCGTTCCTATGCTGAGCATCAGCGGTTCGTTGCTCTTGATCTCATCGACCTTCAGATCGGACGCCGTTCCTACGACGCGGTCCAGAAGTATCGTTCTCATTTTAAAGTCGTGCACAACATCCGGAAGATACACGGGCGTTCCGATCATCCTTCCGGTAAGACCGTCAGATTTTGTTATTGCCGGATCTAATCCCGTACCGATGGCTATAAGACCTCCAGGATAAACGATATCGGCCTTCTTTCCGCCTGCCTGCAGTGATGTTACAGTTGTCGTGATGCGTTCCCACGTCTGCTTGCCGGCGGCCTCCGTTTTCCTTCCGGGGACGATCTCTATCTCATCGCCCACTTTCAATGTTCCTTGGATAAGCGAGCCTCCTATCACACCGCCTTTGATGTCCTTCGGCGACGCTCCCGGCGAGTTGATATCGAATGAACGTGCCACATGCATCAGCGGCGGCGCTTCCGTATCTCTTACTATCTCGGAGATTATGTACCTTTCAATGGCATCCACAAGTCTGTCGATGTTCACGTCATGATGCGCCGATACCGGTATTATCGGTGCATTCTCCGCTATCGTTCCTTTTACGAATTCCTTTATCTGTTTGTAATTCTCAAGCGCTTCTTCGCGCGTAACGATATCGATCTTGTTCTGCACTATGATTATCTTCTCAATTCCGACTATGGACAATGCCATGAGATGTTCTTTTGTCTGCGGCTGCGGACATTTCTCATTGGCGGCCACTAAAAGCAACGCACCGTCCATTAACGCTGCGCCGGATAACATCGTCGCCATCAGCGTTTCGTGACCGGGAGCGTCAACGAATGAGACGGATCTTAAAAATTCCGCTTTGGAACCGCAGTTCCTGCACTCTCCGGATGTTCCTTTTTCGCCGCAATCTTTGCACTGATAGAATGCAACGTCCGCGTATCCCAATTTTATTGAGATACCTCTTTTGATCTCTTCAGAATGTTTGTCTGTCCACTCGCCGCTCAGCGCCTTGGTCAACGTCGTTTTACCGTGGTCGACATGCCCGATCATACCGATGTTCACTTCGGGCTGCTTGGGGACTTTCATTTGGTCTCCTCAGTTGCCGGGACCAGCATCTCTTCGATGGGTTTAGGCCCGTACTCTGCGACAGACATGTTTATCTGAACGATCTCGTTCGATATCGCGGAACCGCGGAGCGCTTTGCGTCGTCTCTCGCCAGGATATACCTCATGAAATCCCAGACCGTCAGACAAAAGTATCTTCCTTCTTTTGTTGCCGGGAAGGTCCTTTCTCATCGGTGTGCCGTTGCCGTCGCTTCCTCCGGTTATCTTAAGTCTGTATCCCGGGAGGCCGACGAATATTCCGTCCACTACTTCTCCGATGTTCTTTCCGACGAGTGAATTTGCATGATGTCCGGATACGGTCACCTTATGTGCCTTTCCCGTCTTCACATCACCTATGACCACTTTAAAGTCAACCATCTATACACCTGTATTTAGCGCCTTATCGGAGGGCAACTTATATACTTTTGGTTTAGAAGACTTGTCTGCGCGTATTAGAAAGGCAGGTAAAGGGGAAAAAGAGGGACATTATACTTTTTTGTTCTCTTTCGGCCTTTCGGGCTTCTTGCGGCCCAGTAGCATCGCGAGCCTTTGTTTGAACGTTATTATCGGACCGATGTCCATCGGGTCAACGCCGTTCATCTTCGCTAAGAACAGTGAAACATAATCGCCGAGCATCACGCCTTTCAGACTTCTTTCCAGCGCAGTTCTTCCGGAAACGGTTATCACTTCGGGGTCCTGTCCTGCCGATGTCAATACATCAACGGATTCCTGCATCAGCGACATTACCGCATCGGATGCTTCTTCTTCACACAAGAAAACAGGTCTGCATTTGGATCTCTGCACACATTCCGACCATCCGATTATCTCGTTGTGATTCATTCCCAGTATTTCACCGTTGAACGCTATCATCTTAGCATTTTCATTTATCTGATTCTTCCATCTTACTGCTGCCGCTGACAAAGAACCGGCCGCATATATCGCAGGTACCGTGCCGTATATCCTTTCCGCAACATCCTTTGCCAAACTGTCTGGATTACGGGTCCAGATATTCCCTCTGAATCTGCGGAGAGCAGGTATTATCCTTCGGATCTCACTCTTTACTTTAGGACCTCCGGTCGTCTCAACGATGTTCGCTAAATATCCGATCGTATATCCTATTGCGCTCCTCGGCTGTATGTTCCCGGGAACTTCGATGAGTTTGTTACCGTCCCTCATACATTTGTCGCGAAGTTCTCCGCCTGCTGTTATGACGACGATCATGCATCCTTTTTCCTTCGCCTGATCGTACATCATGATCGTTTCCTTGGTATTCCCGGAATAACTTGACGCAACTACCAATGTGTTCTCATCCACCCAATTCGGTATGCCTGTTGATCTTACGACCTGTATCGGAACATCCCACGCCGTCAATAATGCATCCGCGATTATGTCCCCGCTCATCGCTGAGCCGCCCATGCCGCATATGCACATTCTGTTGAAACCCCTTGGGATCCTCAGTTTTGTATTTGCCGCTTTGGACAATCCGTCAACGAATCTGTCCACCTGCTGGATCATTTCCCTTGACTCTAAATGCTGTTTGCTTTTGGGAGACATCTTACATCCCCCAGAACGGTTCTTCTTTTCTCTTTATCGCGATCGTTTCGTCAAGCGTCATCCTTTCGTCTTCCGTCAGATCCGTTTTCGACATTTCCTTAACAGCGGATGCCAAAAGGTCGATATATATCACATCTTCCGCATCGGCCTGTCTTCCTATCGTGATGTCGTCTATCGCAACGGCAACTTCCTGACCTTGTGACGCTTCCTTTATCACTTCTTCGCCTGATCGTATGCTCCTTATCTTTCCCAAGGAACGTCCGTCGGGCATTATCAGCCTCTGGTTCGGACGTATGCGTCCTGCCAATACGCGAACTCCCACTATCGCAGGTTTCGCCGCTCTGAATATGCAGTTCGGAAGTATCTTGAATTTTGCCGGGAATGAGAATTCTGACCGTTTATCTGCATCTTGCTTCTTCTTCGTGTCATCAAGCCATTGCTGGAACTCTTCTATCAAACGGTAGACCACCTGATTGGTAAGCACTTTGATATCGTGCTCTTCAAGTTCGGCGGCCGCATCCTTTGATAATTCTGCGTTGAATCCTAATATGACCTTATTGAACTGCGTCCCGCACGCGGCCGCGTCAACGATATCTCTTCGTGATATCTCGCCGATGCCGTATTTCCTTATCGGTATCGACGCCGCTTTTGCTTCGTAAGCCAACGCTTCCAGTGATCCTATGGCATCCGCTTTTATCATTATGCCGTCATCCTGCGTTTCAATTTTTACTGAAGTTTCTTCCTTCATTTCCGCCACGGCGGGATCGTTCTGTCCGGAAACAACAACAAGCGGTGCGCCGGCTATTACGCCATCCATATTTTGACATGATATCTTCACGCCTGCCGCAGCATTCAATTCTTTTACGGAATCGAACCGATCACGCGGATCACGTATCTCGTCCAGCGGTTTCGGTTTCAGTATCGCTTTTACTTTCGTTATCAGGGGTGCGCCCCTCGTTCCCAAAGCGACGGTGTCGCCTCTTCTGAGAGTTCCGGAGTATAATATCATATCAAGCGTTTGACCTAACCCTTTCTCTTCCTTCACTTCCAATATCGTTCCCTTTCCGGGGCCTTCCTCGTTCGATAACTGCGATTCCAGGAAACGCTGCGCCAGACCTACCAGTACCAGGAGCAGATCGGCTATGCCTTCCCCTTCTTTAGCGCTTACCGGCACCAATGCAACGGCCTTTGTGAAATCGTCTATCCTATCGTACCGATCAGAAGGCACATTCTCCGATGCCAGAAGCGAGATGATGTGGTACATCCTTTCGTTGAGTGCATTGAGCGTATGTTCCTGCTGTTCCTTTTCCGCAAAAATGAACGGCCTTCCGTTCTCCGGTATCCAGCCTTGTATCGTGTCAATTTTGTTCATCGCTATGATGAACGGCGTCCTGTATTGTTTCAGGATCCTTATCGACTCGATCGTTTGCGGTTTCAGACCTTCTCTTATATCCACCACCAGAACCGCGATATCCGCAAGGGAGCCGCCGCGCGCTCTTAGCGTTGTGAACGAGTGGTGACCCGGAGTATCAATGAACAATAACCCCGGAACAGTGAACCTTTTGCTGCCGATGAGTTTTCCGCATACTTTGTAGATATGATCTATTGGAACTTCCGTTGCGCCTATATGTTGCGTTATTGCGCCCGCCTCGCGTGTTATGACAGAGGTACCTCTGATAGTATCCAGAAGTTTTGTCTTTCCGTGGTCCACGTGACCAAGGACGCTCACTACGGGCTGTCTTATCGCCAAACGATCACCGACGGTGAGGATCACTCATATATCCATTGATCCGTTGTCCTCTCGTATTCCACCAGTTCTTCCGGTCTGAAGAATATCGCTATCTCCCTTTCCGCTGATGCGGGTGAATCGGAACCGTGTATTATGTTGCGTCCGGTCTGCATACCGAAGTCGCCGCGGATCGTACCGGGAGCGGATTCCTTGGGATTCGTCTTGCCCATGATGTTCCTGCACACCGATACTGCGTCCTCGCCTTCCCACACCATCGCCAGTACCGGCCCCGATGTGATATATGATATCAGCGGATCGTAGAACTTCTTTCCTTTGTGTTCTCCGTAGTGTACTTCCGCTGTTGCCTTCGGAATGAGCATGAACTTCATTGCCGCGAGTTTTAATCCTTTTTTCTCGAAATAGGATATTATCTGACCCATAAGACCGCGCTGAACGGCGTCCGGTTTTATCATGAGATACGTTCTCTCCATGGAGATCACTTCTTCTCTGCCGCCTTCAGACGTGCTTTCTTTTCCGTTTTGAACTTTTCCGTCCATCTCGTTGTTCTCGGGACCCTTTTGAGTTCGATCATGTTCTTGTAACATTTGTTGGTACAGAAATTGAGTACTGTGCCATCTTTCTTCACGAACATCTTGCCTGTTCCGGGTTCAATTTCAGCACCGCAGAACGAACAATGCCTTTTCTCGACCATGAATATCACCTCATCCCGAGTTTTCTGGCTTCTCTTGTCGTTTCTCTGAGCATGAGTATGTCGCCCACTCTCACCGGACCCATGATGTTCCGTGTGATGATCCTTCCCTTGTCGCGGCCGTCCAATACACGCACCTTTACCTGCGTCGCCTCGCCGGTCATCCCGGTGCGGCCTATTATCTCTACGACCTCTGAGGGAATGCTATCTGCGTCAGCCATCAGGGATCACCTTACTTCTTCAATTCACGCACTGCTTTCGATATCTCGTCGCAGAGCGGCTTTCCCTTTCCAACATCTACGATGGCAATGGACGCGGTCGGTTTTTCCAGACCTATCGCGTTACCAAGCTCCGCTTTGTTCGGAACATACACATACGGTATGTTCTTCTCGTCGCACAGAGACGGCATATGCGCCAATATCTCCGGCGGTGCGACATCCGTCGCCATTATGATAATGGCCGCTTCGCCGCGCTCCGCTGCTTTTGTAACCTCGTTCGTTCCTTTCTTTATCTTTCCGCCGTCCCTGGCGATCTCCGCGAGGGAGTACGCTTTGTCGGACAATTCTTTAGGCGTTTCAAATTTAACAAATACTGACATTTTATTACCTCTTTCTGATGTTTTACATCGTCATCATTCATCGGCTCTAAAGAGCAGACCGCGTACTTTGTGGTAATATAAATACTGTTTGTCCGTTCTTTCTTATTATAATAACGAAAAAGTGTGGTGAACACGTATCCGTGACGTGCTTCGAGGTGCTGATTTTATATCACGCCATGACTTAACGGGACCCATGGAGGATGTATTCTGATGATCGGCGCACTGTCGTTCTACAAAGGTAAAAAGGTGTTCATAACCGGACACAACGGGTTCAAGGGCGCATGGATGTGCAAGATGCTCACAGATCTCGGAGCGGACGTGTGCGGTCTCTCGATGCCCCGTCCGCCCGGCGGTACGTTCAGCGTCATGGGACTGGACGAACGGGTAACATCCGTTGACGGCCTGATCACCGACACCGATGCTGTTCGGAACGCGATCCTCGGATACGGACCGGATGTGATAATACATATGGCCGCGCAGCCTCTTGTACGTCTGTCGTACGAGGATCCCGTCGGAACGTACATGACGAACGTCATGGGAACGGTGAACACACTGGATGCTGCGAGAAAATGCGATACCGTCCTGTCTTTCGTGAACGTGACCACTGATAAGGTATACCGTAACACGGAACGGCTTGAAGGATACACAGAAAATGAGACGATAGACGGGTACGATCCTTATTCCAATTCCAAATCATGCTCGGAACTTGTGACATGGACATATAAACGGTCATTCTTTGATCGTTTGGGCGTTCCCGTATCGACGTGCAGAGCGGGGAATGTCATAGGCGGCGGTGATATGGCAAAGGATCGTATAATACCGGATTGTGTTAGATCCGCGGTGCGCGGCGAACCGATAATACTCAGAAATCCATTATCGGTAAGGCCATACCAGCATGTCCTTGAACCGGTGTTCGCATATCTTCTTCTGGCCGCGAAGCAGGCTGAGGATCATACATTGGCGGGAAGTTACAACATAGGACCGGATGATGAAAGTGCTGTGACCACACAAAGACTGGCGGAACTTTTCTGCATGAACTGGAAAGGTGCTGAATGGAAGATCGCGGAAGATGCGGATGCGCCTCATGAAGCCAATCTTTTGAGATTGGACTGTTCAAAATTCAAAAGAACGTTCAACTGGTCGCCCAAATGGAACATCAGCGAAGCAGTCGGAAGAACAGCCGACTGGTACATGGCCGAACATAAAGGAAAGGATATGGAGAAGTTCACCTCTTCTCAGATAAGGGATTTCCTCTGATCATTCTTTCCATATCTTCCATTTCGGGTCCTTCTGCCAAAGATCTTCCATATCGTTACGATCCTTCAGCGTGTCCATGCATTTCCAGAACCCTTTGTGCTGATATGCCGCAAGTTCCCCTTCTTCAGCAAGTTTCCCCAACGGGCCGACCTCCAGCATCACATCGTCATTTTTGATGTAACTGAGAACGGACGGTTCCAGTACCATGAACCCCCCGTTTATCCATCCGACGTCAGATGACTGTTTTTCTCTGAACGAGTTCACGATACCGTCGTTGATGTCAAGCACACCGAACCGTCCGTCAGGTATCACGGAAGTGAGCGTTGCCTTCATTTTCTTCTTTTTGTGGAATTTAAGCAATTCATTCAGATCGACATCTGAAACACAGTCCCCGTACGCAACGAAGAACGCTTCGTTTCCCAGTTTTTCCTTAAGTCTCTTTATCCTGCCGCCGGTCATTGTGTATAATCCTGTTTCCACAAGTGAGACATTCCACGGCTCCGCCTTGATATTTTCAAATGTTATCTTGTTATCCCTCAGGTCGAATGTCACATCTGAAGAGTTCATGTAGAGATCCCTGAAGAACTCTTTGATTATGTTGCCTTTGTATCCCAGACATATGATGAAATCATTGAATCCCTGATGAGAGAATATCTTCATTATGTGCCATATCATCGGCATTCCGCCTATCTCCACCATCGGTTTGGGGATCTTTTTGGTCTCTTCACTGAGCCTCGTTCCGAACCCGCCCGCCAAAATAACGACCTTTGTCATCATCCGTTGATGGATTACTGAATATTTAATGTTAGATGAACGCTTATTTTGTACCGGCGGTATTTTCCTGTAATATCTCAGTGTACAATCCTTCCAGTTTTTCGGCTGTTCTTCGGATAGAGTACTCTTCGGCTGTCGCTCTCGCCGCCGGCGATAATGTTTCCGCTTCGCGGATGCACCTCATCACCGCATCTGCGCATTCTTCCTCGCTCTGTTCAAATTTGTAACCGTTCTTTCCATCCTTTATCGTCTCACGGAATGCACGTGCATTTGCGCATGCCGCAGGCAGGCCGCAGGCCATTGCCTCAAGCGTTGTAAGGCCTTGTGTCTCAAATCTTGAGCATGATACCGTCACGTCCGCTGCGGAGTAATATGCGACGATCTCGTCATCAGGAACGAAACCTGTGAATATCACTCTCTCATTAAGTGCCAGTTCACCGGAAAGTTGTTTCAGTTCTTCCGCCATTGGTCCCTTTCCGACTATGAGAAGCGATACGTTACCATCAACATAACGCATCGACCTTATCAATAGGTCTATGTTCTTTTCCGCTGATAAACGTCCGGCGCATATCAACACCTTTTTCCCCGTCAGACCGTGACGTTCGCGTATCCTGTTCCCGTCGTCGGCATTCCTGACGAACCTTTCCGTATCGACGCCTATATGTATCCTCTCAAGTCGTTTGAATTCAGTATCGTGTGAATTCAATTCATCTGCTATAGGCTGCGTCGGGACTATCACCGCTTTCGGCCGTTTCAGAAAAGATCTCATGTACGTCCATACCAACTTATCCATTATCTCCTTCGGAAGTTTAACGGGTGAATAATCGCTCATCACCTCGCCGACCGATGTTATATATGTTGCAACTGCCGGTATCTTGAGCGTACGGGACGCGATAAGCCCTTTTATCGCCATGAATGCTACTCCGTAAATATGAATTATGTCCGGATCCAGTTCTTTTATTATCTCGATCTTGTTCGACCTGAATATCGGAATGTAATACCCTTTATATCTTTTGAATCCCGTTGCGGGAAAATATATTGTTTCAGGTTCTCGGAATTCCTTTCCGGGATCCGGTGCTATCACTGTCACGTGATGCCCCATCTTCTCCAATTCTCTCTTTGTTGTTACGACGGTCGTAACAACGCCGTCCGTGGTCGGAATATAACTATCTGTGATGAATACAATTTTCACAGCGTCATTCCTCCTGCGGGCGTCGGAAAAGCATAGAACAATATCATCAATGATGGATAAGTCTTTTTCGCGGTATCGACCGATGAGGATAACTACCAGTATGGCATCTCTGACCACGATGTTCGTGCAGAGGGATGGATGAAATATGTTGGACGGCGTCGGTGAGTGGCTCAGCGGCCTTTTCGGCCCGTGGGGAATGACCGGCGTGCTTGTGTTCATTTTTCTGATATTCCTTATTGATGCGCTTGTGTTCCCGACACTTCCGGAACTGTTCTTCGTCATCGGTTTCATGGCCAATCCGTCACTGGTGTTCGGTCTTGAACTTATGGCGGTCGGTGTTACCGGCCAGATCCTCGGAATGACAACGCTTTATTTCATCGTGGAGCACGTCCGTATCCCGGAAAAGATAAAAAGAGTTGCCAACAAGTACGTCAATTTCCTGATATTGCGTGATGAAAGGATGTTGCTGGTGAATCACGTTGCGCCGATGATACCTTTTGCGGGCGCGTTCATAAGCATTGTTGACATATGGAGACTGGACCGTGCGCTGATGTATGTTGCGCTCGGTTATGTGATGAAATACAGTGTCATAATGACAATGAGCAATTTCTTCTATGTGTATTTCAACGACGGTCCGTATGAACTGTATATGATACTGTTCGTTGTCAGTCTGATAGCTATCAGTCTGACGGCTGCGTTCATCAAGAAAAGAAAGAGCGATAAGGCGCATAGTTCATAGTTGAAAGCGATGTGCGCAGCGTATCGCTGAGTGTTTTTCAGAAAATATTTGATGAAAGGATACGTCATCCAAACATCATTAAATACGGATGCACGCATCCGTCACCATGAATTCCAGGGCCGTGGCCTCGTATATGCTGACGTTCACGATAGCAGTACTGGCGGTCATCATCAGTGCGATCAACAATGAACCGAGGGTGCTTACCTCGGGCGTGGCCGCGCTTGGTATGATATGTGTTGTTATATTCTTCTCACTTTCCCGCGGAAAGAACATGATCGTTGCCGTTCCGCTGTTCATGTCGCTCTGTCTTCTGGTCTCAATTACGTCTGTTGTGCTGGATATGAACGATCTTATCATCCTGTATTCGATGAGGACCGTTTCCTATCTCGGTGCCGCACTCCTTTGTCTTGCAATTCTGTTCGCATACTTCGAGCTAAGATTGGACAGGATGCTTAC
The DNA here is from genome assembly GCA_009784745.1 of Methanomassiliicoccaceae archaeon. GTDB lineage: Archaea > Thermoplasmatota > Thermoplasmata > Methanomassiliicoccales > Methanomethylophilaceae > Methanomicula. The sequence continues at coordinate 19,111 of WQXR01000009.1, forward strand.
GGTCGTGTGTATCCTTGCCTTCGAGGTGGCGATCTCCGTTCTCGGTGTGTTCGCGATAAGATTGATGATAATGTCCGAACTTGATAACACGCTGATGGAAACATACGTTCAATTGGCCGCTGAATATACAATGGGAATGGTCTTCGCGATCATCGGTGCGATAGCTGTTCTTCTAATTCTGCGTAAAAACAACATATTCCTTGTTACCGACAGGACCGTACTGGAAGGTGATTGAATGCCGTCAGAGGCCGCAGAAAGGAAGATAGACCTTGCATGTCTGATCATATTCCCTTCCTTATGCGTCATCGGTTTCCTGCTGGCGGTCAACGGATATGCCTCCAACAGAGATCACGGATATGCGGCAGCCGTTCAAATAGCCTGCGCGCTGACGGTCATTGTATTACCGTTACTCAGAATAAAGAAGATATTCTACGCGCCGTACTGGTTCATGGCGCTGATGACCTCGAACATAATAATGTTCTCATATATGGTCATGTTCGGCACGTATGACGATCTGTGGTGGTGGAGTCCGTTCACGCATTGGTTCTCCGGCCTTCTTGTGACGATGATAGTGTTCATGGCGTTGCTTGTCATAAAGAATTACACAACACGTATAAACATCCCGAACGGGGTGCTGCTGTTCATCACGTTCATGATGGGTCTTGCATTCGGCTGCCTGTGGGAATTATGGGAAACAGGCGTTG
>WQXR01000010.1 GCA_009784745.1 Methanomassiliicoccaceae archaeon
ATGGTGCACCATCTCGGTTTTTAATTCATCAGCAAGACCGATTATCTTTATCGCTTCGAATTGGCATTTGTTAACGCATATCCCGCATCCGGCACACAATTCTTCTGAAATTATCGGTTTACCGCGTTCTCCTATGACAATTGCTTCAACACCCGTTCTCATCTTCGGACAGAAGTTTATGCACTCTTTGTTGCATTTTCTGTGCTGACATCTGTCATGAAGGACGGCCGCTATGCGCATGCTCTCGCTTATTGTTAACTCAGATATAAGTCTTAGCGAGATGTCCATCTTCTGCGAAGGTATATGCAACTGACAGAATGACGTTGTGTTTATATCCCACCTCATTATCGTGGTGGACGTGTCCGACGACGAAATGACGAAAGATGTGGAGACGATGCTCGGGGCTCCGAAAAAGGCGATCGTCAAGATGGCCATTCCGACGATAGTCGCGATGCTCGCGTCATCGATAAACGGATTGGTCGATGCGGCATGGATATCGGGTCTAGGATCTGATGCATTGGCCGCCATAGGATTATTATTTCCGATATTCTTCATCACCGTCGGTGTATCCAGCGGAATAAGCATAGGCGCTTCGTCAGCTATAGCAAGATATATCGGTTCAGGGAACAAGGAACAGGCGGAACGTACGGCATCCGTTGCGTTCTCTTTGACGATATTGTTCGCGATCCTGTTCTCAATACTGGGATTTACGATCGCAAGACCGATGATGATGGCCATCGGCGGTGCCGATGTCATAGACTATTGCATGGATTATGCGAACGTGTTGTTCATTTTTGCAATTGTATTCTTTATCAACGCACTGATGTCCAGCATATTAAGGTCAGAAGGAAGCGCAAAAAGATCGATGGTAATAATGATATCCGGCGCGATACTGAATCTGATACTGGATCCGATATTCATATACACATTCGGCTGGGGAATGGCCGGTGCGGCATTCGCGACCGCTGTTGCTTTGACGGTATCGACGATACCGGCATTCTATTGGTTCTGGATAAAGAGGGATACATACATCAAGATACGGATAGGAAGACCGCACTTTGACAAGTTGATAGCGAAGGACATCTTCCGCGTAGGTATTCCGGCGTCGTTCGAGTTCGTTGCGATATCCGTTGCAGTGATACTGATGAACATGATACTCGTCACAACAGCGGAAGGGACGGACGCCGTTGCCATCTACTCGGCGGGCTGGCGGATATTCAACATAATAATGATCCCATGTCTCGGAATAGGCGCGGCCGTCGTTCCGATATGTGCGGCCGCCTTCGGCGGGAACGATCCTAAGAAAGTGAAACTTGCGTTCATGTACTCGCTTAAGTTATCCGTACTGACAATGGCGGTCCTCGCACTTTTGTTATTCGTGACGGCAGGTCTGTTCGCATCGCTGTTCTCATATTCCGACGGTACTGCATATCTGCACAGTAAATTGGTGACGTTCATACGTATATCATGCTCATTCCTGCCGTTCATCGGCCTCGGTGTACTGTCATCGTCGTTATTTCAGGCGCTGGGGATGGGAACTAAGGCATTTGTATCAACAACATTCAGGAATTTTGTGCTTTTACCGCCGGTATTCCTCATAAGTCTGAACGGTACGCTGACGGACATATGGTGGTGTGCCGCGATAATGGAGATAATCGGACCGGTCATCGTCGGAATATGGTGTTTATTCATCGTCACCGCACTGATGAAAGGAAAGTTCATTTACTCATCCAAAACATGAACATATGATTTTCAGCACACATCCGACGTAATATTTCATATACGCGTTAATCATCATCTGAAAAGATAAGATGGAAAAGATATTCATTGGTGTGGCGTGGCCTTATGCCAACGGAACGATACATTTGGGACACATGGCCGGTTCTCTGTTACCGCCGGATATATTCAGCAGATACAACAGGATGAAAGGGAACGAGGTCATGATGGTATCGGGCTCCGATCAGCACGGAACCCCTATAACAGTTACCGCCGAAAAGGAAGGAACAACACCGTCCAAGGTGGCGGAACGGTTCCATAACATAAACAAAAAAGCGATAGAGGACATGAACATTGAGTTCTCGTTGTTCACAAGGACCGGTACCGACAACCACAAAGATACGGTCCACGAGATATTTTTGAAATTATTGGAAAAAGGATATCTTTACGAAAAGGAGACCATGCAATATTTTTGTAAGAAATGTTCAAAATTCCTGCCGGACAGGTACGTAGAGGGAACATGTCCGCAATGCGGCGCAGAGAATACGAGAAGCGATCAGTGCGACGCATGCGGAACGACATTCGAAACGGGCGATCTGAAGAATGCGGTATGCGTTCACTGTCATACGGAACCTGAGATAAAAGGGACAAATCATTTCTTCCTCAGGTTAAGCGCGTTCAGCGACGATCTTCTGGATTACCTGAAAGACAAAACGTACTGGCGTTCGAACGTTGAGACGTTCACCACCAACTGGCTGAAGGACGGTCTGAAGGACAGGCCGATAACAAGGGACATGGAATGGGGGATACCTGTTCCAGTGGAAGGCTGGAAAGGCAAAGTGATATACGTATGGTTCGAAGCTGTGATAGGCTACCTGAGCGCATCAAAAGAATATTCAAAGATCATCGGCAACGACGAATATTGGAAAGAGTTCTGGATGAACGAAGGAACGAAACATTATTATTTCTTAGGAAAGGACAACATTCCGTTCCATTCGATAATATGGCCGTCGATACTCATGGGATACGGTTCTCTGAATCTTCCGTATGACATCCCTGCGAATGAATATCTTATGTTCAAAGGAGGGAAACTTTCCAAAAGCCGCGGAGGCGCAATAGACATACCGTCCGTTATTGAGAGATACGACGCAGACATCATAAGATACTATCTTTCGGCAGTGATGCCGGATACCCACGATTCAGAGTTCTCATGGGACGACTTCCGGACAAAGGTGAACAATGAATTAGTTTCAGCATTGGGGAACTACTATCACAGATGCTTAAGTTTCACGAAAAAGAATTTCTCGTTCATTCCGGACAGCCTCAACGGTACAGAACTGAAGGAAGTGAACGCGGAAATAGAAAGATCCGTGAAAGAATACGACCAGTATATGATGAACTGTGATCTCAAAAAGGCACTCAAAACAGTGATGGACCTTTCCCGTTACGGTAACAGATACTTCGATTCCAGAAAACCATGGGCGTTGGTGAAGGAAAATAAAGAAAAATGCGGAGAGGTATTGAACGCTTCGCTGCAGATCGTAAAAGCACTTGCGTTAATGGCGTGGCCGTTCATGCCCTCATCCTCGGAAAGGATATGGAAATTCACAGGTCTTGAAGGAACTCCGTTGTCTTTCGGGTCATCATACACCGCACCGTTACCGACAGGTGCAGAACTTCCGGAACCCGTTCCGGTATACGCGAAAGTGGAACTTCCGAAGGAAGAGGAGGTTCAGACAGCGCAGCCTGTGAAAGATGCCGTAAAAGAAGCATCACCGTTCGCGGACATGAAAAGATTAGATATACGTGTGGGTGAGATAACGGAAGCGGAAGATCATCCGGATGCGGAAAAATTGTTCAAATTGAAAGTGAACGTCGGTGAGGAAAGACAGATAGTCGCCGGTCTAAGAGCATATTACAAGAAAGAGGAAATGATCGACCGAAAGATATTGGTCGTATGCAATCTTAAACCCGCCAAACTGAGAGGGATAATGTCCCAAGGTATGTTGCTGGCGGCGGACGATGAACAGCTGGGCGGAACGACCGTCTCGCTGCTGAGGCCGTCAAAGGACGTACCTAACGGAACTAAATTCAACTGCGGCATGACCATGAACGAAAATGAGATCGAATACAAAGATTTTCAAAAAGTGACGATAAAAGTGACACATTCCGACGATGCGGGAACAATGGCAGCGGTCGTTATTGACAGAAATGAAATGATAACGTTATCTGATGGCAACGGATGCTTCGCAGTTACGGATCGTAAGATAAAGGACGGAGCAAGCGTCAGATGAAAGCAGATCTGCACATCCATTCCTCGAATTCGAACGACGGACGGTCATCCGTGGAAGAGATAATAATATCGGCAAGGTCAAAAGGGATAGGATGCATCGCGATAGCGGATCACAATTGCTTCAATTCGTATAAAGAATTATCAAATTTTAATGACATCATGATCGTTCCAGCCATTGAGATATCATCATCGGAAGGACACATACTCGCATACGGTATCAATTGTCTCATACCGAGAGGGAAAAGCGTTCCTGAGACGATAGATATGATACACAACGCCGGAGGCATCGCAGTTGCTGCACACCCATACAGATGGTGGTCAGGTATCGGAGAAAAGAATGTCATCGATACTTTTGATGCGGTGGAAACGTTCAATGCACGATCCACCAAAGGTTCCAACGGAAAAGCATCAAGACTTGCGTCAAAACTTGGAAAACCGATCACCGCGGGAAGCGACGCTCACCATGCGTCGAATGTAGGGGAAGCATACGCGGAATTCTCCGATGACATAACGGATTGGGAAGATGTCATCAAAGCGATACTTGCCGGTAACGCGAGCGTCAGCGGAAAGCACAGAACGCGCAAACAAACTGTAAAGTACGGATACAAGTCCATCACAGAATGGATAGGCCGCGGATTCAAAAAGATGTGATAGGTCCTGTCAGAGACTGAATTCCTCTTCTCTGAAGTTCACCGCAGGACAAGGGCCTAAACACTTCTCGCATTGGACACATTTTTCATGATCCAAGATAACAGAATTATCTTTAAGCGATAACGCAGATTCAGGACATCTGGCTATGCATAATGAACAGCATACGCATTGTTCCGATCTTATGATGAGATCGAACATTTTTCTCATCGCTTTACGGACATTATTCTCATCAGCGCCCTTGGAGATCATCGATCCTTCTCGAAATACCGTAATATTGTTGACGCTCAACCATTGGCCGCCATCGTCCGCCTCAATGTTCTTTCCCAATATGCCCGCCAATCTTTTCAGTTTATCAATGTCAACGGAACGTGATACGGCACCTTCGACGCTGAACCCAAGGACGCATGGCGAATGTCCTTCCTGCACCTTCAGGAACAGCGGCCCCGATCTCGCAGATTGCTTTTTTAATTCCGTAATATCCTTTCCCGTTACGCGCATCACTTCTTCCCGTATGGAATCGGGCGCTTTCTTCCATCTCCATAATCCGTATCCTTTCCATTCATCAGGCAACCCGCGCGAGGATGAAAGATCATTCAGGTACGTATCCCATTGTTCGTATCTGTCGCTCTTTCCTTTGACGATGTCCAGTTCTGAAAGGTCTGACGCAGGGCAAAGGAAACATCCGATACGATCCAAGCCTCTGGTGTACCACACATTGAATTCCGCTTTTTTCCAAAAGATGTACATCCATACGTGCAGCGAATTCCAGCTTTGGATGGGCGAAGCCCCTATCTGTCCCGGCGTCCAAGGGTTCTTCCATACACGCGGTTTGGAGTGCCTCGCTTCCGATTCATATTTTCTCTGACCGATGAATGACAATACTCCGTTCGGGAAGTTCTTCAGTATCGCGTTAACGGTAGGCCCCAATTTATTAGTTTTACAGCACCATCTGAAATCCTTTGCAGGCGGCCCGAAGTGAATTAAATTTCCGAAGAATGCATCGGTCGGTGCTTTTTCTTCGATAAGTTCAAGATCATATCTTTTTACGGTATCGTGCACATGCTCAACGGTCTCGCTGAATTCGAGTCCCGTGTCGATGAATAATACAGGAAGTCTATGACCTGCATCCAGCGTGAGCAACAGAGTAGCAAGACTATCTTTTCCTCCGGAAAAAGATACGACGGCAGGAATATCATTCTTTGACACCATATCGTTAATAAAAACAACGGCCTCATTACTTCTGCGTTCAAGAACCGGCCGATTTGCATCAATGACATCATCCCATGTTGCTTTTTTATCGATCTGTAAAAATTCTTCCTTGTCGACCCATTTCTTCTTCACGGCTATTCCGCGGTCGCTTTTTATCATTTCGTCTGCGTTCATCCTTGCCAATCCCGTTGCAATGACATTCCTTTCAGTATCGATGATGATAACTTCGTCGTCATCCTTGACATCAGGATGGGCATCGACGACGCCAGGAGCCATCAGATTCTTATTTTCGCGGATGAACCTTACCGCTGACGGGTCGCATACAACGAACCCTTTTGTCATGACATTACCGATGCGCATCGCACCCTGCATTCTGTTAAGCAATTTCCATCCGCTTCCGATATCATAACGCATCGTTGCAACAACACTGCCGTCGGTGATTATCTCATCCATACGGTCAAGCGACGGTGCTTTGTTCAGCAGAACGATATGACCGTCCGGGATCAACACATCTCCGGAACCAGGACCGAATTGCGAATCCGCCAATTCTCTGATGAATTCCAGATCATGACGGAACGCAGGTCTTACGTCCCCCGGAGGAGTGACATCAACTTCCTTTGTATCAGATCCGCAGATCGAACAAACGGCATCTTCGAGAATGGGCAAATTACAATTAAAGCACCATCTCAGATGATTCTTGCCCAATCTTACCGCTGCCATAGTCCATCCCCAGAGGCATGCAAAATATAAATGTTGATATGCGCAGAAACAAGAAAACATAAATACGCACATTTATTGGCGGATTCTCATGAAAGTTCCGATGAAAGCGTCCCGAAGAGCATCGGGCGTGGATTACGCGATACGCGAGATAGTCGTACCTGCAGAGGAAATGGAAAGGCAGGGAAAGCGTATGATAAAACTTAACATCGGAGATCCGAACAAATGGGACTTTCAGACACCCGAATATTTCAAAGCGGCGTTGCAGGAGGCCGTTGACAGAACGGACAACGGATACGGCGACTCGCAAGGCAGCCTCGAATTGAGACAAGCGATCGTTGACCGTGAATATGAGAAGCACGGCGTGAAGATAACTTCCAATAATGTCTTTGTGACATCAGGTGTGAGTGAGGCCGCGAACGTTCTGATGGGAACGTTCCTTGAACAGGGAGATGAGATACTTGTTCCCGGGCCAGGATATCCGTCATACACGCAGTATATCAGATACTTCGGCGGCGTTCCCGTGCCGTACAGGCAGATGGAAGAGGAGAACTGGCAGCCGGACATCGACATGATAAGGAAACGCATCACAAAAAGAACAAAAGCAATGATAGTCATAAATCCGAATAATCCCACGGGCGCCGTGTATCCGGAAAGATCGATACGCGAGATCGGTGATATTGCTGCAGAATACGGGATACCGCTGATATCCGACGAAGTTTACGATAAAATAACATTTGAAGGAAAATTCTTCTCCGCTTCCCGTCTTCCGTCAGACGTTTCGCGGATAATCCTTAACGGTTTTTCTAAGGTCAACTTAATGCCGGGATGGAGAGTGGGTTACGGTTACTACATGGACGAACCTGGAATTTTGAATGAGATATTTGAAGGAATGATGAAACAACTCCGTTTGCGCATATGTTCCAACGTTCCATGTCAGTGGGCCGCAAAGGCATCATTACAGGGGCCGCAGGATTACATCGTCGAAATGAACGGCAAACTGAAAGAAAGGGCATCGTTCACGTGTAAAAGACTTAACGAGATACCCGGAATTTCGGTGGAAAAGGCAAAAGGATCGATGTTCATGTTCCCCAAGGTAGAACTTACAAAATGGAAAGATGATATGGAATTTGTCCTCGATCTGTTAAGAACGGAAGGCGTGGTGTTCGTCAACGGTTCCGGATTCTGCACAGAATTCGGTCGGTCGCATTTCAGGACGATAACATTACCGCCGTTGTCCGTTCTCGAGGAAGCTTATGATAAACTGGAAAGGTTCATGATCCGAAGAAGATCATGAACGTTCCGTTCATAATTTTTCGAGGCGTTTCAGCATTTTTACTGCCGAATCAACAACATCCTTTCCTTTCTCTATCCGATCTACGGCCTGCAGTCTTGTCATTCCCGGTCCGGTGACACCGAACGCAACCGGTTTGTTGAATTCCAGCGAAAGATCGGCTATTTTTCGGGATGCATGTGAAATAACAACATCATCGTGTTCCGTCTCTCCTTCGATGACGGCCCCTAATGTTATAACCGCGTCTATTGACCTTTCTTCAAGCAATTTCTTTACTGCCAGCGGCATGTCGAACACACCGGGCACCATTATTGTCCTTGTTATATCAACTTCCAAGAATTCCGCTTCCGCTTTGGCACGTTCTATCATCATCGACGTTATGTCGAAGTTGAATTCAGCCGCCACCATTCCGAGTTTGTATTTTTTCATATTACCACCTTATACGGGACCGACATCGTCGAATCCCTGTCTCAATCCTTTACCGGCATTCTTTGTAAGCCGTTCGGGATGGAAAAGTATGTTGTACGCGTTCAACGCATGTTCTCTTGACCTTCGGTCAGCAAGGAATGCCAGTATCTTTTCGTTCTCTGCCTCATCCTCGTGAACGAATACTTCGATTATGTGCGTATTTGTCATTAATTGTGTTTGTATGAGGCCCTGTGACGCCTCATGAGCACAAACTTTATCCTTATCTTTAGGGCCGGGCATTCCCAGCGCAATGACGATATCGCATTTTTGTTCCTCGATAAGTTTCTTGCATGCAACCGGAAGATCCTTCATGCCCGGTACTGTGTATCTCAGTATCCTGAATCCTGTGCCGCTTTTTTTCAATTCGTCTATTGCGGCCGCACCCATATCAGATCTTGCGAACGTTGTATCTGCGATACCGATCAATTTCATTGTTTCAGCCCCGATCTGATGATCTTCTCTATTATGTGTCTCGTTCCGGTAAGGTCCTCGCTGCATTCGTTCGCTCTCCTTACCTCTGCACCGATATTCCTTTTCCTGAGCTCATTTTTTAATTCATTCTCATCGAATGTCTGGTCGTAACCGAGGACGATGATGTCAGGCCTTATTTTTTCAATGGTGGAGAACATGTCACCGTCATTTCCTATTATCGACAGATCGACAACCTTCAGCGAACCGATTATCTGCGCTCTCATCGCTTCCGGTGTTATGGGTTCATGTTTTCTTTTGCGCACAGTGCTGTCACACGCAACAACAACGATCAATTCATCACCCATTGCCTTTGCCTGTTCCAAATATGATATATGTCCCGTATGAAGGATATCAAAAACTCCGGACGCCATCACTCTTACCATTTCATCGCCTCTTCCATTCTTCTATTATGTCATTTCCTTCAAGGAACAGGTATCCGTTCTTCTTTGCGTAAGCAATTGTTTCTTCCTTCTTCATTGCGTTACCGTCGTCCCCAAGCATCTCGCATATCGTTGCCGAAGGTTTGACGGAGGCCATCATCATTAACGCAGTTGCAAGTTCCGTATGTCCTTTCCTCGTTTCCAATATATTTTCACTTGTGTTTAGTAGGTGAACATGCCCGGGCGCCCTGAAATTCTTTCCGAGTTGATATTTCCTTTCGTCGGCGGAAGCGGATGAGAATATTGTTCTTGCGTATTCGGAAATTGTTTTTGATCGGTCGTTATCCGTTATGCCGGTGTAAGTTCCTCTGTGATTGATCGTAATTCCGAAGGATGAACGAGTGTTATCATACGGAATGTCGGTGGGAGCCATCGCTTTCAGCAAAGGATATTTGCCGTTATCGTCAAAGAACACATCGGACATGAAAGGAAGTCCTAATTCCTTTGCTATTCTGTACGGTGTGGTGGTGCATATCAGGCCGCCGGCATCCTTTCTCATCTTTTTTATTACATCGGGAGTGATGAATTCTGATGCAATGACCATATCGGTCTCGCGTTCCCTGTCATCGAAGTCATACACTAGAACGATCTTTCCGTTGCGTATCTCTTCGATGACCTTTTGCAACTCCATATTAACTCCCGTAAAACAAAGGTATCACAGCATATAGAAAAACCTTTGTCGAACTACAACTTTTTTTGTATGTTACCTTAACACAATATAACGAAGAGGATAATGGCAGCACCGTATCAGGTAAATGGACATATTCTCATCACGCATCCTATCGCTCTGAATCAATTATCCCGAAGCGGTGCGGACATATCTTACGGCACAGGCAGCATTGTATCTCCCACTTTTTGTTGGCCATTCTGAACATCTTTCCTGCGCATTCCTTCTTCTTGAACGTCGAAATATCATCTAATGCATTTGTAGGACACGATTCAACGCATTTGCTGCATTCGTTACAAATCGAATACTTAACTTTTTCATCAGGGATCAGGTACGCGTCTGTAAGAACGGCGCTGAACCACAGTAAAGTTCCGTGCTCGCGATTTATCAGCAAATAATTTTTCCCTATAATACCCAGACCTGCCAATTCCGCTGCATGTTTCAACGATATCGAACCGACCTGCATCCCGTTGACCCATTTGCCGTTAATTCCGCTTACCGACCTTGCTTTGTATCCGTCCTTCCTGATCCGTTTCTCCATATCTTCCGCTATGTCGCTTATCTTTCTGTTGGTCATGTTCCTTATCTCAATATACTCGGCGGGAGTTTTGGAAAAGGCATCCTCAGGGAACGCTGATCCGAGAACTATTACAGAAACACATTCTTTCATTATGTCCGTGGGTCTGAAACCCTCGGGTGCAAGATCAAAATCATCGGATGATGCGATACCGATGACACTTGCTCCTGCGGCCGATCCGTATGCTTTCACGATATCACTGTTCAACATACTCGCAGTTAAGTTCACATTCCCGATATCCGTTTTTCTGTTTAAAGCATTGACTGATATGCCAAAACGTATGTTGAAGAAGCAGAGATCTGGTCTATTTTATATATGCTTATATATAGGTGCGAGTTAATCCGCCACCGATATGAGCGACGGCGCAGATAATGCAGATGATTCTTCGGAAATATCAGAGCATTCGGGAACGACAGATCACAGCGCATGCGCGGAAGAGATGTTCAGTGACCATGCCGACATGCCCGAACAGATAGAGGCGGCATTGACCTCCGAGATGATCAGCGTTCCCAAAAAGCCGAAAGTATGTATATGCGGTGTCGGCGCATCCGCCATGGCGGGAGAGATAATGTCGGATTTCGCGGATGCATACTCCGATGTTCCCATTTCCGTGGTGAAGGGAGTGGAACTTCCGAAATGGGTGGATACCGATACAGGCGTAATTGCAATAAGTTACGCAGGTAACACATCAGAAACGTTAACGCTTTACGATCAGGCGGTGGCCAGAGGATGTGATATCGTATGCATCACATCAGGCGGCGCACTGGCGGAACGCGCCATCGAAAATGGTCATCCGCTGATAAGGATGCCCTCCGGTCTTTTGCCGAGGGCGGCGCTCGGTTACATGTTAGGATACACCGCATCGCTGTTCGAGGAGATGGGTGTTTGCGAAAGCAGAACGGAATTGGGATCGCTGCTGCCGTCGCTTAAAGAGTTCAGGGACAGTATAGTCAACCACGGCGGCAACAATGAAGCAATGGACATAGCAAAGATATTGTGCGGAAAGATACCTGTGATCTACAGTCTGGTAAGTCTGAGGTCCGCCGCGATAAGATGGAAGATGCAGATAAACGAGAATTCAAGGATGATAGCGTTCCACGGTACGATACCGGAATTCAATCACAACGAAATAGTGGGATGGATGGAGGATCAAGCGTCAGATGAGTTCATTCCAATTATATTGTGCGACGACGATTCCGTTGATGTTCTGAAATACATGACGGAAACGCTTTCCGGAACGTTACAGAGCACCGGCATAAGGCCGTATGAGTTCAAAGCGAAAGGTTCCAACGATCTGGAAAAGAATCTGGTGGCGATACTGCTCGGAGATATTGTCTCAATATACTTAGCACGTCTGAACGGCATACACAACGGAATTCCGTTAAAATGCGATAACGGCGGTCAAAGGGAATTCAGTTGATGCGGACAAATAATTTTATAACAACGCTGATTTCAGGATGATGATAAAATGAATGATGAAGCGCAGTGGATACGTGATACGGTTATCAAACACAACAAATGGTTCGAAGAATCCATACCGATGATAGCATCAGAGAATCTGATGAGCCCGTTGGCAAAGGAGATGCTGATATCTGATTTTGCCGATCGATACGCAGAAGGATTACCGGGAAAAAGATACTATCAGGGTAACATCTACGTAGATCAGGTGGAGTCCAAAGCGATGGAGATGGCAAAGGAATTGTTCGACGCATCGTTCTCAGATGTAAGGCCGATATCCGGAACGGTCGCGAACATGGCCGTTCTCTTTGCATTCGCAAAACCCGGGGATACGATAACAACATGCGCATTGGCGCAGGGCGCTCACATATCAACGGCGGAGTTCGGCGCTTTCGGACAGAGAGGCATAAATTCTGTGAATTATCCGTTCAACGTTGAGAATATGAACTTAGATATTGACGGAACGATAAAACTTCTCAGGGAAGTTAAACCGAAGGTCGCACAGTTCGGATTATCTGTTTTCTTATTTCCGCCGCCGTTAAAGGAACTGAACGATACGTTCAAAGAGATAGGATGCACAGTGTGGTACGACGCCGCTCATGTACTGGGGCTGATAGCGGGAAAGCAATTCCAAGATCCGCTGAGAGAAGGCGTTAATATCATATCCTCAAGTACGCACAAAACATTCCCCGGACCGAATCATGGTCTTTTACTGGGCCATAACTTAACGGATGACCAAGAAAAAGCGTTGCAGCGTGCAGTATTTCCGGGTGTAACGAGCTCTCATCATCTGCATGCGATGGCCGCACTCTCGGTAACATTGGCAGAAATGAAAGTATTTGCAAAGGATTATGCGGCACAGACATGCAAGAATGCAAGAGCATTAGGTCAGGCGCTGTATGAATTGGGCGTTGATGTATTATGTCCGGATCTCGGATTCACAAGATCTCACGCAATTGCCGTTGATGTTTCAAAGTTCGGCGGAGGGAAGGATGTAAGCAAAGATCTCGAAGATGCGAACATCATCTGCAACAAGAATATGTTACCGCACGATACAAGTGCGGTAAGACCGTCAGGCATACGGTTAGGTGTTCAGGAATTGACACGAGTGGGAATGAAAGAGAGCGAAATGAAAGAGGTCGCTAACTTAATATATCGTATTGCGAAGAAAGAGGATCCGCAGAGTGTCAAAAAAGATGTAAAAGAATTGAAAAAGGGTTTTACAAAGATACAATGGTGCTTCAACGCCGGCGAGGAAGCGTACAGTTATCACAAACTTGTTCCGTGACCTGAAAAGGTCACGTTACCCCCTTTTTGTACAATATGGAAATTTATCGTCGGATATTTGCATTTTTAACGATTGATGTCAAGCCAGCATTTATGTATCATTATTATATTGGCCTCCGCATGGACAAGAAGAAGGCCGCAAAGAAGATCAAGAGAACAAGACTGCTTTACAAGTTATTCATAAAGAAGAGGACATCCGCCGAGATCAAATATGTAGATACGTCATACGGTAAGATAAGAGTCTTAGAATACGGTTTTAACAACAACGAAGTGAAACCGCTGTATGTCGATATCCACGGCGGAGGTTATTGCGTCGGGATACCGGAAATGAATGAAAGTATCAACAATTACATAATGAAAGAGGCTGACGTGAAGATAATAAGCATAGATTATCCGAAGGCGCCGGAACATCCGTATCCGATAGGGCAGGAAGCGGCGTACGAAGTTGTGAAACATTATTATGATAACGCGGAACAATACAAAATTGACAAAGAACGCATCGGAACCGGCGGGCACAGTTCCGGCGGTAATTTTGCTACTGTTATACCAATGAAAGCAAAAGAGAGAGATGAAATGAGATTCAGATATCAGGTTCTCTGTTACCCGGGAACGAACATCTCCGAAGATCCGTATGCCAAGCAGGGAAGCGGCAAAGTGCTGACATCGGAATTCGTGGATGCGATAAAGGCGTGCTACATAACAAAGGAAGAGCACGCATACGAACCGTACGCGTCACCGTGTCTCGCATCGAAAGAATTGCTCACAGGTCTGCCGCCCGCGCTAATGATGCTCGGTGATATCGATCTTTTATATCACGAATGCGTCGAATACAGTGAAAAATTGAAGGAAGCCGGCGTTGATGTCGAGACGCACGTATTCGAAGGTGCCGATCACGGTTTCATATTGTTCAAGAAAAGCAAGGATCGGGAAAAGGCATTGGAAATGATCGCGGAATTCATCAAAAGGCATTCGCACTGATGAATGAACGCAAAGAGGAACTTACGATCTCAGGATCGTATATTCCCTTTGCCCCAGTCCTATCTTTTCCGCATGTTCCGTTGTTATTTTCCAGTCGGTCACCGGATGGACACATTTGAATTTGTCATCGAATTTCTCTCTTCCGTCAAGTTTGCTCTCTTTGACCGTCGGCTGTTCGTTAACAGCATCAGCACACGCAACATCCAGCGCAACGGGATCGAATGATGCGAACATTCCGACATCGGCAACGATGGGGATGTCATTATGACCGTAGCAGTCGCACGCAGGAGAGACATCCGTTACGAAAGAAACATGAAAATTGGGTTTATTTTGAACGGAGGCCAAAGCATATTCTGCCGTTCGTTTGCAAAGAACGTCTATCGACTGATCCCATCCGACGCCTATTGCGTCATAACGGCACATCGCTATACACCGTCCGCATCCGACGCACACATCGCTTATCACCGCTTTGTTATTATTCACCGTTATCGCGGAATGGGCGCATTTATTCACACAATATCCGCATCCTTTACATTTCCCTTCCTTCACCGACGGCCTGTTGGAACTGTGCAGTTCCGTCTTTCCGCGTCTGGATGCGCATCCCATCCCCAAATTCTTGATCGCACCGCCTATTCCCATAAGTTCGTGGCATTTGAAATGCGTCAACGTGATGACAACATCGGCATCGGCGATCGAACGTCCTATCTTTGCGTTCTTCAAACAAATTCCGTTAACGGGAACATCAACGTCGTCATCTCCTTTCAGACCGTCGCCTATGACGGTATGACATCCCGTTGCGAACGGATTGAATCCGTTCTCGTAAGCGGCATCCAGATGTTCGAGCGCGTCCTTTCTTCTGCCTACGTATAACGTATTGCAATCCGTAAGGAACGGAAAGCCTTTTTTCTTCCTGACGATATCAACAATAACTTTGGCATAGTTCGCTCTCAAATAGGAAAGATTACCGGGCTCGCCGAAATGTATCTTGATGGCAACGAACTTCTTTTCCATATCTATTTTATCAATTCCCGCGTCGAAGACCAGTTTCCTTAACTTAAAAAGCAAGCTTCCGTCCGATCGCGCTCTCATGTCGGTGAAGTATACGTCAGCCATTGTATCCCGTGATGAGAATGATGAACGGCGATATAATCATGTCTTTCACATCAGGCGATCATGCTCATGATATTGACACTCAAAGTGACACTCAAAGTGACACTCTATTTGACACTCAAAGTGACACTCAAAGTGACACTCTATTTGACACTCAAAGTGACACTCTATTTGACACCCTAAATTTTGAAATATCATGATGTTCATCTGCTGTTGAAGAAGATGACATACAGGCCGGAGTTCGAGATAGACAACGAGACGCTTAACATTGTGTCAGATATTGCAGTGCTTATAGATCGCATAACATATCACGACCCATTATCAAAAAATCTAAAGCTCAGGCGCGCGAACAAGATACGATCCATACAATCGTCATTAGCGATAGAAGGCAACACACTCTCTTTGGAAAAAGTTACGGACATAATCGACGGCAAACATGTGATGGGGGATCCGAGAGAGATCCGAGAGGTCAAGAACGCATTGGAAGCATACGAATCATTCGATCATCTGGATCCGTATTCTATCAAAGATATGCTTACCGCACACGGAAAGATGACGAACGGTCTCGTAAAGACACCCGGCAAATTAAGGGATTGCGAAGTTGGTGTGTTCAAAGGAGGAGAACTTATCCATAAAGCGCCGGAGCACGATGACGTTCCTCAGCTGATAAATGAACTGATGGACTGGGCAAAGAATTCTGATATTCATCCATTGATCAAAGGTTCCATATTCCATTGCAGATTCGAATACATACATCCGTTCGAGGACGGGAACGGAAGGATGGGAAGATTATGGAATTCGTTGATACTTTCAAAATGGAAACACGTTTTCTCATATCTGCCCGTAGAGAGTTGGATAAAACTCAATCAGAAGGAATATTATCACACCCTGCTGGAAGCGGACAAGGGAAATATCACGATATTTGTGAAGTTCATGCTGCGGATGATCGCGACGGCCGTTGACGAATTGGCCGACGAGATAACGTACGCCGTCAGGAGAACATCCGAAACGGAGAAAGCGATATTGAGAATAATAAAGGACGATCCGAGATCGACGGCAACGGAGATGGCAAGGATCATCGGCACAAGCGAAAGCACAGTCAAAAGATATCTGTCCGCGCTCACGGAAAGGAACATGATAAAAAGGACAGGAAGCAGCAAGACAGGATATTGGGAATTATCCGAAGGCCTCTGAAAAATAACCGAATAAACTATAATTAAGCAGAACGCATGTGCAACATCATGGCGCCGAACGAAAATGTGAAGAAAAAACTTGGTCTGGTGCAGGTATACACAGGCAACGGCAAAGGAAAGACCACCGCTGCGTTAGGATTGTCGTTAAGGGCAGTGGGCAACGGTCTGAACGTTGCCTTTGTTCAGTTCATGAAATATGACCAAGGTTCCGGTGAATACATAATGTCAAAGAGATTGGAAAATTTTTCACTGCTTCCGTACGGTCTTACACATCTGGTCGATCCAAAGAACATCACTGAAGGTGACCGCAAAGCGGCTAACGATGCGTTGCTGAAGATAAAGGAGATGCTTTATTCCGGAAAGTATGATCTTTTCATCATGGACGAGATAAACGTTGCAATGGCGTGGGGGCTTGTTGATGTTGATACGGCAATAGATATACTGAACGGCAGGCCGGATAATATCGAAGTTGTTCTCACGGGACGCTACGCGCCTGATAAAATAATAGAATATGCAGATCTTGTAACGGAGATGAGAATGGTCAAACATCCGTACGAAAAAGGCATAGGGCCGCGTAAGGGCATAGAAAGTTGAATGATGCAAAAAGAACGCATACCCAGATGTACTGTCGGTACACGTACAGAATTGTATCTGACGATACACATGAAATGCGTTCATGACATACAAGAACAATGGACGACGGGACAGTTTGAAATACTACGTTTAGATATACTTCTAAGGGCGGACCGCCGCGCTTGAAAATGGTGATGCAAATTGTACAGTATGAGTCCTAAATCGGGAGCATTGATGAGCGACGAAGCAATCATGACTCGATACAAGAATGACGGTGAATGGGGTCTTATGGTATCCATAGACATCGGAGGATGCGACCCGAAGAAGATCACAAGCAAAGAAGTGATCACAAAGTTCGCGATCGATCTTGCGGAATATATAAACATGAAAAGATTCGGCGATCCGACGGTCGTGAAATTCGGTGAAAATGAAAAAGTTGCAGGATATTCTTTGGTCCAGCTGATAGAAACGTCACTGATATCGGGGCATTTCGCGGACATCACGAACAGGGCGTTCATTGACGTGTTCTCGTGCAGAGAGTTCCCTCCGAAGAAAACGGCGGAGTATTGCATGAAATACTTCGGCGGAAAGACGATGGAATACTCCATAGCGTTCAGGAACTGAACGCTTTTTCCTTAAACCTTTTCATTAATCCCAGAGAGTTCGCAGGATATGAATAAGAAGCAGATCGCAGACAAATATATACGCAGTGCGACCGATACAGATATTATGTCCGCTGCGAACGGAAAGACGTACTCCATTGAGGAACTGAGAGAGATAGTCGCACCTGTGGCAGAAAGGTACGGGATAGACAGAATATATCTGTTTGGATCGAGAGCAAGAGGGGACTGCAGCGAGGACAGCGATTATGATTTCTATGTGGAAGCAGGTAAGATAAAAAGTCTTTTCGAAATGACAGAATTCCGCCTAGATCTGCGCGACGCGATCGGAAACAGGATAGACGTGATAAGCACAAAACGGATGGATGAAAAATTCAGAAAGAATTTGATGAAAGAACGGGTGCTGGTCTATGGGTAAGGATATTTTCCAGTTAGAGATGATCATAGACTATTGCGAAGAGATAGAGAACGTCATAAACAGATTCGGCGACGATGAGGAACACTTCCTGGAGGACAGACATTATCGGGATCTGTGTGCATTCTATATAGGTCAGATAGGCGAGAATGTCAAAGCCCTGTCTGAAAGATCGACCGAAAAATATGCAAATATCAGATGGAGAGGGATAAGGGAAACAAGAGATGATATCGCTCATAGATATCACAAAGTGAACGAGGATCAGATATGGTATTCGATCACAAAGGAAATACCTGTGCTGAAAGAAGCATGCACAGAGATCTTAAAAGACATAAGGTCAGGAAGGAAATAGGAATATTACAGACTCAATGCACATAGTATGATAGTGCGGGGGGAGAGATTTGAACTCTCGAACCACTAAGGACAGGATCCTAAGTCCTGCGCCGTTGGCCAAGCTTGACTACCCCTGCTTAGTGCGCCAAACCGATAATGCATTAATATCTGTTGCGGTCAACCAGTGATAATGATTAAATTCAGTCATGTGTTGTACATCCAATTCGAGGAGTAGAGATGTCATTGAACGGTAGCGTAAAAAAGGAACTTCTGCTGGGGAACGACGCGATCACGCGCGGTGTAATTGAAGCAGGCGTAGGATTCGCATCAACGTATCCCGGAACACCGTCATCGGAGATAGGGAACAATCTGGAAAAGATCGGTCACGAGAATAACATATTCTTTGAATTCTCCGCCAATGAGAAAGTGGCAATGGAATCGGCATCCGCTGCGGCGATGTCAGGCGTAAGATCATTCGTTTTCATGAAGCATGTCGGAGTGAACGTCGCCGCCGATCCGATGCTCACGCTGGCATACGGCGGCATCGTAGGCGGAATGGTGATACTTACCGCCGACGATCCTTCTGCGCACAGTTCACAGAACGAACAGGACAATAGGCATTATTCAAAACTGG
>WQXR01000011.1 GCA_009784745.1 Methanomassiliicoccaceae archaeon
ACGCGAGTAATGGTTACCGAAATCTGACGATACTGTTTTGAAACATCCGGCGCAGGTCATTACCATATCCTTTGCGCCGATCGCATCCGCTTTGTTGAGTACCTCATCAGCGGCCCTTGTTGTAAGCGTTGTTGCACCCGTTCTCAACGCAGGCGACGTACAGCATATCTCACTCGCACCGAGACAGTTCTGCTTCACACCCGCTCTGTCGAGCACCTGAACACCCGCCTTCGGTATGTCCCTCATCCTGAACGATCCGGTACATCCGGCGAACATGACAACGTCCGGAGTACTTTCCCTTTTGACGTTGCTGGGCCACCATGCGTCCCTTTGTTCCTGATCCTCTCCGTACGGGTTACGGTCAACGCTTATGCGCTCGATAAGTTTCAGGTGCGCCGGTAACGGCCCGATACCGTTGTCGACGAGCCATGCCCTTATCTTCTCCCAGAACGCGACCAGTTCGATACCGGCGTGACATACCTTTTCACAATTTCCGCATCCGGTACATCTGTATATGGCGTCAACAAATCCGCCGCGCACTCTGACGTCCCTTCCGAAAAGACCGTCCATGGCGTTCCTCTTGTCAATTTGCGTCAGATAGTATATCTTACCTCTTGCCGTCACGGATTCCCACGGTGTCTGTGAGTGCGCTTCGCACACCTCTATGCAATAACCGCACTGAAGGCATGACAACATTTCCTTCTGTATACGCGGCATCTTCGTTATCAACGGTTTTTCACCCATTACAATGACCTCTTGATCAAACGTCCGCGGTCTCTTTGAGATACGAGCCGCTTCCTATTATTTTAACCTTAAAGCGAGCATCACTATATTTAGGTTTTCCACATCCGCACGTGCTTTTGATATAGTTGTTCGGGGATGTATGGCACATTATGAAAAAATCTGCATACTTCGATAACGGCGCAACGACCGCGGTCGCAAAAGAGGTATTAGATGAGATGCTTCCTTTCTTTTCTGAACATTACGGCAACCCGAGCAGCATTCATTCCATGGGCGATATCGCAGCTAAGGTGATGTCCGCATCAAGGAAAAAGGTTTCGAACGCACTGAAATGCAGACCGTCGGAGATAATATTCACATCCGGCGGTACGGAATCTGATAATTTGGCGCTTATCGGTACTGTTCTCCGCTCGGGAAAGAAAAAAGTGATAACATCCGCGGTCGAACATTCAGCGATATTGGAGGTGTGCGCATATCTGAAAAGGATCGGATATGATATCGTCATATTGCCTGTTGACAAAGAAGGAAAAGTGAGCACAGATTCGTTGGCAAAGGTCATTGACAAAGATACTGCGTTGGTCTCGGTCATGACCGCTAACAACGTCATAGGAACGATACAGCCGATCGCGGAACTTTCTGATGTAACGCATAAGCACAACGCACTGTTCCATACGGACGCCGTTCAGGCATTCACGAAAGTTGACATCGACGTTGCACGTGACGGCATCGATCTTTTGTCAATATCCGGACATAAGATACACGGCCCGAAAGGCGTTGGCGCATTATATGTGAGAAATGGCATAAAGATAGACCCGATGATACTGGGCGGCGGACAGGAGAACGGTCTGCGGTCATCGACGGAGAACGTTCCCTGTATCGTGGGACTGGGAAAAGCAGCGGAACTTGCGATGTCGACCATGAACGATGACGTAAAAAGAATGCAAAGGATGCGTGACGAGATCATTGACAGTACGCTCAGGATAAAAGGGACATATCTCAACGGTCCGGCAGACGGCAGATTATGCAACAACGCCCATTTCGGTTTTGACGGCGTGAAAGGAATGGATCTGATATTATCATTGAACAAAATGGGCATAATGGCATCGACCGCGTCAGCGTGCACAGCGGGAAGCGCAGATCCGTCACACGTCATGACGGCGATCGGACGAAGCGCAGAGGAAGCACTGTCGTCGCTTCGGATATCATTATCCAGATACAATACGCAAGAGGATGTCGATCTTCTTAGGGAATCTTTACCAAAGGCGCTGAGGACAGTTCGCGGACGATAAATAATTCAGAGGAAGAAAAACGCCGGAAGTATGCCCTTATAATGGGTACGCATCCTGTGAACGATGACCTTTCCTTTGTATTTGTCATCATCAGGAGGCATGACATCATAGACCAACCGGTGTTCCAAGCTTATGCGCCTGGAGAACGTTCCTTTCATACCTCCTCCCAATTGTTTGTACCGAGGAGGATTCTGAAATGGGTCTTTCTCCAGTATTGTCAGTAATTCCCTTGCCTTCTGCCCGTATCCGCTTCTGTCAAGTTCCTCAAGGTCTTTTTGAGCTTTTGGAGTAAGAAAGACCTCATATGTCACTGCTTTTCCACCTTATCAATTCGTTTTTCGGCATCCGACGCCCTTCCTTAATATCTTCCTCAAGCTCCGGAACGCCCATAAGGTAAACTGTTTCCATGATGCTTTCCCATTCATCTTCGGAAACCATGACAACCGTGCCTCTCTTCGTTGTTATTCTGACGGGTTCGTCAAGGGCTCCCTCGATAACATTATACAGATCCGCTCTCGCTTTGGTGGCGTTAATCGTTGTCATTGATTCAAGGACAGCATCACGGGTATAAAAACGTACGTTTTTTCGTACATAATCAACCAGTCCATAGGCGGACGCCTCAGTATACTAACTATACATGGGTTTATATCGAAGAAGCGAATTAGTGCGTTCCCGAGAGAATATCGTGAACGCAAAAGAATTCATTTCCAAAGTTCCCGTGCCGATATGCGGATTATCCTTAGGGCTGGCGTCGCTGGATCGGTTCTTATGGTATGTCTATCCCGATATCTACAAATTCAATGTCTTTGCGTTATTTGCGTTCATTATCGCAATATTGTTCACGCTAAGGATAATAACTGATCACAAAGGCATATTGAAGGACATACAGACACCGGCGGTGTTCGGTGTCCTTCCTACGTATACGATGACGCTGATGCTCCTTTCCGCATATATCAAAGATCATATAGGCGGAATATCAGGAGATGTTGCCTTCGCGATCTGGATATCCGCCATAGCCGCAAGTTATGTGTTCATGATATTCTTCATCAAAAAAGCATTCTTCAACTTCGACATGGCAAAAGTTACGCCAGGATGGATCGTTATTTTTGTCGGTTATGTTGTTGCGAGTGTAACGTCACCGTCATTCAATGCGGAGGATATCGGAAAAGTGTTGTTCTGGTCAGGAACGATATGTTATCTTTCACTCTTGCCGCTTCTGGTGTATCGTACCGTTGTCGTCAGAAAAATGCCTGAATCGCTTGTTCCGCAGATCGCGATATTCGCGGCTCCGGTAAATCTTTGCGTTGCCGGTTGTTTAGCAGCGTACGGCATGATACCGGAGGGCATCGCAGGTATCGTCTTACAGATACTGGCGGTAATGGGGATAATAAGTTTCGTCGCCGTTGTTGCATATCTGCCGATAATGCTCAACAGAAAATTCTATCCGAGTTTCGCCGCTCTTACTTTCCCGTTGGTCATAAGTGCCGTTGCATTCTACAGATTAGGGGAAGCATACGGATCGTCGCAATTATTTGACATCTTCCAGACGTTCGCTCTTGTGACAGCAACGTTAGTTGTTGTTTACGTTCTCGTAAGATACACGATCTTCTTTTACGCAGCGGCGAAGAAGGTATAGGGTCTGATGAACACCAACAGATCGAGTGCGGCGGCAGATGTGATGATCTTTTATACATATAGATGATTATCTATATGAGATGACCGTAATTGAACGACAAATATACTGATAACGCCAAACTCTTCGCGGCGCTTGCGGATGTCAACAGACTGATGATAGTTGATATGCTTTCCTGCAAGGAAATGTGCGCCTGCAGGATACTGGAGAGATTCAATATCACACAGCCCACACTCTCGCATCATATGAGGATACTTTGCGGATGCGGTCTGGTCAATTCCCGCAGGGAAGGAAAATGGATGTACTATTCGCTGGATGAAAGGACAGTACAGGGGCTCAAAGAATTCTTGGTGTATGCAACATCTCGCAAAGAGGATTGCATCTGTGCCGAACCGCTGTGCAATTGTACGGAAAGATAATGGTGAGGGAAGAATATGGACAAGATCACAGAGAATGTAAAAGAATACTACGGCAAGAAGTTGCAGAGCAAGAAGGATCTGAGAACAAGCGCGTGCTGTTGCAGTGAAAGGCCGCCGGAAGAGATAAAGGACATCCTGCCGCTGATAGCGGACGAGATACAGGACAGATCCTATGGCTGCGGATCGCCGCTGCCCCCTCTGCTGGACGGGATGGCCGTTCTGGATCTTGGCTGCGGTACCGGAAGGGACGTTTACATAGCATCCAAACTCGTCGGCGAAAAAGGATGTGTGATAGGTGTTGACATGACAACGGAGCAGATCGGAACGGCCGTAAGATATCAAGAAGAACAACGCAAACGTTTTCATTTCAAAAGATCGAATGTGAAGTTCATTCAGGGGTACATCGAAGACCTGGGATCATTGGGGATAGAGGATCAAAGTATCGATGTTGTGATATCGAACTGCGTGATCAATCTTTCACCATCGAAAGAACGTGTGTTCAGAGAAATATACCGAGTTCTCAGGCCCGGAGGGGAGTTATTCTTTTCCGACGTATTCGCCGATCGTCGTATAAGCGCATCGCTGGCATCGGACCCCGTATTACGCGGCGAATGTCTCGGCGGTGCTATGTATACGGAAGATTTTCGCCGTCTGATGGCAGAATGCGGTTGGCCGGATATCCGTTACACGAACATCCGCGCCATGGAAATAAGCGACGAAGAGATCAGAAAGAAAACAGACGTCATATCATTTTCGTCCAGAACCGTCAGGGCGTTCAAACTGGACGATCTGGAGGACATATGTGAGGATTACGGTCAGGTCGCCCGTTACGACGGAAGTATAGCGGGGCACCCGCATTACTTCGATCTTGATGATCATCATCGTTTCTTCACAGGCAAACCGATGCTCGTTTGCGGAAACACTGCGTCAATGCTCTCGGATACGCGTTATGGCAAAGCATTCGAGGTCGCCGGCGACCGTTCGGTGCACTACGGCAAGTTCGGCGGATGCTCAACGGCCGAGAGAAACAAAGGTCAGTGTTGCTGATGAGGATCGGTATCGTCGCCTGCAACGTGCTCAAAGGAGAGATAGAATTTCTCACCAAGGGCGATCCCGATTTCGTTCATCGTGAATATCTTGAATTTGCGTTGCATGAGGATTCGGAGAACATGAAACGGATAATAACAGAAAAGGTCAACGAACTTCACGGGAAAGTGGATGCCGTCCTGTTAGGATATGCGGTATGTCAGTCCCTCAAAGATATTCCGTCAGAACTTAAGGTGCCCACCGTCATGCTTCCGGGCGCGGACTGTATCGATGCCCTCTTGGGAACAGAGGAATACAACAAGGAAAAGAAAAAATGCATCGGAACGTGGTTCTCCACGCCCGGGTGGGCCGCGGAAGGAGTGGACGGATTGATAAAGGCGTTCCATCTTGATTCCGCAGAAGGTTACGAACCGCAATTCTTTCTGGATATGATGTTCGAATCCTACGAGAAATGTCTTCACATCGACACGGGGATCGGTAACGACGAAGAATATACCAAGATGTCCAAAGACCTCGCGGATCGGTTGAAATTAAGACTTGAATGCAGATCGTGCGACGGACTGAAGGTCATAAAGGACGCGATAGCGGATGTTAAAAAGATCTGCTGTTGATGTAAAGTTAGTGGGCCTGATCGGATTTGAACCGACGACCATCCGGTTATGAGCCGGACGCTCCACCAGACTAAGCTACAGGCCCGGATATGGTATGGCGCCGTTGCACGGGTTCGAACCGGGGACCTTGTGATTAACAGTCACACGCTCTACCTGCTGAGCTACAACGGCTTAATTTGGCGAACGGGCGGCATATATTAAAGCATTACGTTTCCGAGAAAATCGATCTGAGCAGTTCTATTCTTTTCCCGAGATCATTCATCGAACGTTCGACGTCAGCCATGAAACCATCATATCTGTCGGTGACCCTAGCACCTTCCGACGAAGGAGATATCAATCCCTCGTTCTCAAGCCGTCTCAAAGAATACCTTACTTTGTGTCTCGGTATCCCGAGGATCTCCGATAATCTGATTATACCGATAGGCTGATTCTCCTTGGTCGCTTTGAGCATCAGAACATGTCTTTCGATCAGTTCTAATTCAGAGACCATCTTTTCCATGATGTTGTCTTTCTTTATCATGACCGTGACGTAATCAGCGTGATGGATATTTCAACTATCCTATGCGTTCCGAAAATGAAAGGATGTACGCAGTAAAGGATCAGCGTCCGTACCAGTTCTGTTTTCCCCAGCGTCTGTAGTTGGTGCTCCACGCCTGAATGAGTGAACCGCAGCAATCAAGCGCCGCCTGTTCATCCTTGAAAGTTCTGTAACATTTGAGGCACTGGAATCTCATGTTCGGTCCGCTGCCCATGACCGGTGCGTTAGGATCTCTCGGAACGGAGGGTGCCTTTGTCTGTTTGGCCTTAGGTTCCTTCACTTTCTTTTCCTTAGGTTCCTTGACCTTTTTCTCTTTGGGTTCCTTCACAGGTTTTTCCTTAGGTTCCTTCACTTTCTTCTCTTTAGGCTCTTTTACCGGCTTGACCTTCGGCTCTTTGACCTTCTTTTCCTTAGGTTCCTTGACCTTCTTTTCCTTTACCGGTTTTACCTTAGGGTCGTCTGCCTCTGCCATCATGTCCTGTAATGCGATATATTAATTAACGTTTATCCTCGGAACGTCTGTGCAGACAGCATTCTTCGGATGAACGGGGAGTTGTTTCCATAAGAGACGAAGTATCAATGTACGTGCTTTTTATATTTATAATGTCATGCACAAATCCCATGAACAGAATCAAGGTCATCAATGAACCGTCAGAGTTAGTTCCGATGCTCAGGTCCGTTGACACAGCCGTCAAAAGGGACGTACTGAAAGAGGTGACCTTGGAATGGAGAACTGCGAAAGAGATCGAAGATAAGTTCGGTCCGGAAGGAAAGGAAGCGATCCTGTTCTTCGAGAAGATGAAATTAGTTGAGAGCAGATGGCAATCCACCGATAACAATTATCCGGAAAAGTCATTTCATACGTATTATATGTCATTCCACATCAACGCCCAGTGGCCGGTATACGAGATAAGCGACGTTCTCGCGGCGGCGATGATGAGCGAGGACGAGTTCAAAGCGATCGAAGTGAAGATATTGGAACAGATAGAGAACGGGGGAAAGTTCTCCGGCGACGTGGCCGAGACGTTAGGTCTTTCGTCGACAATGCTCAGAAGCCTTGTGCGCCGTTCAGTCAGAATGGACTACCGCGGACACAGGATCGAGCTGATCCAAGAGAAGTAAAACCATGGCTGAAATACGTATAATGCGTATCGGTCACCGTCCGCAGAGAGATAAGAGAGTTACGACGCACGTTGCGTTGTCGTCGCGTGCGCTCGGCGCGAAAGGAATTTACGTGGATACGGAAGATCGTGTACTCGAGGAGAACGTAAAAAGCGTCTGCGAGCGTTTCGGCGGCGATTTTTTCATACACACAGGAGTGAAATGGAAAGAAACAGTGAAAAAGTTTGACGGCGTTGTCGTACACCTGACGATGTACGGACAAAAGATGAACGAGGCGCTGGAAAAAATTCCCAAGGACAAAGATATGCTTATAGTCGTAGGTGCGGAAAAAGTTCCGCCGGAAGTTTACGAGAAGGCACATTTTAACGTATCCGTAGGGAACCAGCCGCATTCTGAGATAGCGGCGTTGTCAATATTCATGTACTCGCTTACATCAGGGAACGCATTGTACGAGGACAGGAACGCACGTTTCACCGTGATACCGAACGAAAGGGGGAAGACAGTTGTCGAAGTACCCCGATGAACGCCAATGCATAAAACTTCTCGAAAGGGCGGGATGTACGAGACGTGTGATAATTCACTCGTGTACAGTGAAAGCAGTAGCGGTGACAATATCAGAGGGAACGAACGCCGATATGGGATTGATAATCGCGGGTGCTTTGCTCCATGACATCGGAAGAGCAAAGGACCATACAGTGATGCATGCCGTCGTCGGAGCGGCAATAGCGGAAAAGATAGGTCTGCCGGAAGAAGTGATAAACATCATAAGGAAGCACATAGGCGCCGGTCTCGACGACAAGGACGCATCAGAACTGGGAATACCGAAAGGGGATTACATTCCGTCCACGCTTGAAGAGAAGTTAGTTGCTCACGCTGATAACATGGTAAGCGACAACAGAGTGGTACCGCATACCCACACCGTCACGAAACTAAGGATGAAGGGCTCCGACCGCGGAGCGGATCGTGTTGCCGCTTTACATAAAGAATTATCCGGTATGTGCGGCACCGATCTCGATAAAAAAGCACTAATGCTCGGTGATTCGCCCCTGCTTAACGGTCTTTGCGCTTCTTTTGGCGGGAAGTGAACGTTCCGCTTCCTTCGGAGTGAAATGAACGCGGTCCGGGAACGCTTTCAGGATTATGACATCACCGACACTTTGCACCCACCTGAAAGGAACGTTCAGAGAAACGCCGAAATCGGCTATCGCCTCATTCGATGATTCTATGAAAAGGCCGTCCACCTTGTTGTTCTTAAGATCGATGACAAGGTTTGTAACTTCACCTACAAAGATGCCCGTGGGCGCGTATACCGAAAGACCGATGAGATTTCCCGCCTCTTCTAACATTCGACCATGTTAACGAATGAACGGATATATCGTTTGCGTGTTAGTACGTGAGCACATACGCATTTTTCTCTTTCAATGAAACGTATATATCCTATACCCGCAATCTGAACCCATAGGAGACGGTACAATGGTAACGGAACTCAATGAGAGAACGTTCGACGCGTTCGTGGAAGATAACAAGATCGTACTGATAGACTGCTGGGCACCATGGTGCAGACCGTGCAGGCTGCTGGCGCCGGTCATCGAAGAATTATCGGAAGAACTTAAGGGCAAGGTTGCCGTAGGCAAACTTAACACGGATGATAATCAGGGCATTGCGGTAAGGTTCGGAATAAACGCGATACCGACGTTACTGGTGTTCAAAGAAGGCGTCATGTACGAACCGCTTGTCGGTCTCAGGCCGAAAGAGGATATTAAAGATTACATTCTCAGTTTGTGACGGTCATGGACATCATAATAATCGGCGCCGGTCCCGCAGGGATACAGGCGGCGATACACGCCGCAAGAGCAAAAGCATCGGTAACGATCGCAGGAAAGATGATCGACAGCGCGATGCACGGAACGCATGTCGAAAATTATTTCGGCATCGGCAAGGCCGACGGAACGGATATGCTGAGAATAGGCATGCAGCAGGCGAAAGCATTCGGTGCGAAGCACATCGATGAAGATATAACAGAAATGGAATGTTCCGGTGATCTGTTCACCGTAACAACGGAAAATGAAACAAAAATAACGTCTGGCTCAATTATAATTGCTTCCGGCGTAGCAAGAAAGAGACTTAACGTCCGCGGCGAGAAGGAATACTTCGGCAAAGGCGTAAGTTATTGCGCTTCGTGTGACTGCAACTTCTACAAAGGAAAACGCGTCGCAATAATAGGCGACGGTTCCGAAGCGGCAGCATCGGCGGAATTGATGACGAGATACGCATCATACGTGTTTTGGATAACCAAGGACACAAGAACATCCGAAACGATGATAAACAAAGCAAAGAACGCCGGTGTTGAGATCATTGACGAAAATGTCGTTGAAATAATGGGCAAGGACAAGAAAGTGACGAGAATAATGTTCTCTGATTCCTCAATGGTCAATGTGGACGGTGTTTTCATTGAATTGGGTGCGCGTTCATCATCAGATCTGGCGATGGACGTCAACGTCATACCGAACACGGACGGAACGATACCCGTCAACGATAAGTGTGAAACTTCTGTCAAAGGAGTGTACGCATGCGGCGACGTGACCGGTAAGCCGTTTCAGATAGCAAAAGCGGTCGGACAGGGCGCAATAGCAGGGATCAACGCATCAGAATACACAAAAGGCGGGAGAAAGTAATGCCTGACAAAGAACTGATATCGGGAATGCTCAGGGAAGAAGGCGGATTCCAGAAGGCATTGAGAAGTCTGCTTGCGAACGAATTGCAAATGACGGTCAACGAATTCTGCTTGGCGACGGGAATATCGCAAAGTACGATGTACAAGATCCTCGAAGAAAAAAGAGAGCCGAATCTGAGAACAATAAGGGCAATAATAAAAGCGGTCCGTTATCTTTCGGCGAAGCCCGATGAACGTTTCATCGCGATAATCGCTTCTCATCAGGTATTGCAGACGATAAGCGATTCCGTCAAGGTCGGGAACAAGGACATAAATTTGCGTGAATATCCGGTAACTACAATGGAAGATGCCATCATTTCAGCGGTAATGGCAGAGCGTGACGGTGCTTTGGCGATAGTCTGCGCACCCATAATCGCGCCGACCATTGAAAGGATATTGAAGATCCCCGTATCACCGGTGATACCGAGAGAAAGCATATTCGAAGCGATAGAAAGGATAAAAGGCGACATATGACGGAACTTCCAACACCGCTTTATTTCAGGAAAAGATCGGAATGGCGAGAGTGGCTGCAGGAAAATCACAGCAAAGAGAAAGAAGTTTGGTTCGTTTTTCCGTTGCGTTCTTCCGGAGAGGAAGCTATATCGTACAACGATGCGGTAGAAGAAGCATTATGTTTCGGCTGGATAGACAGCACTATCAGGTCACTCGATGAGGGACACAAAATTCAGAGGTTCACTCCGCGCAATCCAAAAAGCAGTTATTCGCAATCAAACAAAGAACGTCTTAATTGGCTTTCGAACAATGGTATGATACATACCTCCGTCATAGAAAGTGTGCGTCAGATATTGAATGAAGAATTCGTCTTTCCGGCGGATATTATTGAGCACATCAAAAATGATAAGGTCGTATGGGAACACTTTCAGCGGTTCTCGGAACCGTACAAAAGGATAAGGGTCGCGTACGTCGATGCTGCACGCGAAAGTTCTGATGAGTTCAGCAAAAGACTGAACAATCTCATCAGCACAACCAAGAAAGGAAAAATGATCAAAGGCTACGGCGGAATAGACAAATATTATTGAACAACAGTAAAAATAAAAATATCACCTTAATTATTATCATACCCAAGGTATGATGATATGTTCGAACTCAACGTAATAAGCAACACTCCGTTGGGCGCAATGACCGACATTGACGCCGTAGCGGAAACGTTCCTCACGCAGATAGGATACATTCCCAAAGGATATGATCCGAAAACGGATGCATCCAACGTGAAGGAAAGCGTCCCGTACAGGATGTTCATGGATCATTTCATTCGGAACCCGTCCAAGATATGGACGGTCGATGAATTGGCGGCGTTGTTAAAGACAACAAAACCAACGATATACAGGCACATAAACAAACTGAAATCCATGGATATATTGGAATCAGCCGACGTTGAATTCAGCGGCCAAATGAAGAAAGGATACAGGATAAGGTACGGAGACCTCAGGATGGCGTGGAGTTTCACGGAAGAGAACGTGGACATGGCGATGAAGAATTATCGAAGAACGGTGGAACACTTCCAGAAACTTGCAGATGATGAGAGGGAGAGAAGTGTCTGATAACGAACTCGGACTGGTGGAAGGGTGGCGGTACTCCGTAACAACGGAAAAGGAACCCAGATCAAAGGGAATATTCAGAGGGTACGCAATGATCGGGAGCGAATCCGCGATCGTATTGCAAATTGCGGGAACAACAAGATTAATTCCCGTTGCAAGAGTGATACACATAGATCTTCTCGACCAGGGAGAACGTAAAAAGACGGAAAGGCCGGAATCTTATTACGGATGACATGCCGCATCAGGACGGGTCTCATGGTTCACGATCTCAGCAGGAACATCATAGAAAGGATCAAAAGCGGGGATATCCGCACTAAGGATCAATTACAGAAAGCAAAGCTGAAACTTGCCGGCGAATATAAATTGAAAGCGGTCCCGCAGAATTCTGAGATACTCGCAGACGCTGAAAAAGATGAATTGAAAATTATTTTACCGCTGCTGAGAAGAAAACCGGTAAGGACGGTAAGCGGTGTTGCCGTCGTTGCGGTGATGACGTCACCGCATCCCTGTCCGCACGGTAAATGTACGTACTGTCCGGGAGGCGTCGATAACGGTTCGCCGCAATCATACACCGGAAAGGAACCGGCCGCACGGCGCGCAATAAGAAATGATTTCGATCCGTTCAGTCAGGTTCTTGACAGAATAACGCAATTGGAAGCGATCGGCCACAGAACTGATAAGATCGACCTGATAATAATGGGCGGAACATTCACGTCACGCAGCGAAGAATATCAGGAATGGTTCGTAAGAAGATGTTTCGACGCAATGAACGGGAACGAAAGCAAGAGCATGGATGAAGCACACGAAAAGAATTCGACGTCAAAGCACAGATGCATCGGATTAACGGTGGAAACGAGACCGGATGTCTTCGATAATGAACAAATACAAAGAGCAATGGCGTTCGGTGCAACGAGAGCGGAGATAGGCGTCCAGATACTGGACGATGAGATATTAAAGAACGTGAACCGCGGCCACGGGATAAAGGAAATAACGGAAGCGACAAAGAACTGCAAACAGAAAGGATTGAAAGTTTGTTATCATCTGATGCCGGGCCTTCCGGGTTCGTCATACGAAAAAGATATAGGATCATTCGAACGCATATTCAGCGACAGCGATTTCAGACCGGACATGCTGAAATTCTATCCTACGCTGGTGATAGAGGGAACTGAACTTTATGATCTTTGGAGATCAGGAAAATATGTTCCGTACGATACGGAAGAAGGCGTAAAATTAATTTCGCAAATGAAATCATACGTTCCGGAGTATGTGCGCATCCAGCGCATCCAGCGCGATATTCCGGTGCCGCAGATAGCCGCAGGGATAATGAAAAGTAATCTAAGAGAATTGGCGCAGGAAGAACTCATATCGAAAGGAGAACAATGCAGATGCATAAGGTGCCGTGAAGTAGGTCAGAACGACATTTCGTTGAGCGACGCATCGCTCATAACAATGAAGAATACGGAATACAAAGCGTCCGGCGGCATTGAGCATTTTATTTCGTTGGAATATGATGATATGATCATAGGCTACATTCGTTTACGGTTCGATGATGACGTAGCGTCAATACGTGAACTGAAAGTGTTCGGACGCATGGAAGGAATAGGCGAACACGGGGATGAGTGGCAGCACAAAGGCTTCGGAAAGCAACTGATGAAGAAAGCGGAAGAATTGTCCGCGGCGGAAGGAAAAAGAATGATCAGAATAACCGCCGGAGTAGGCGTTCGTGAATATTATTCATCACTTGGCTATGAGTTGCAGGCGCCGTATATGGTAAAAAGTATTCATTGACCCAGAATACGGGATCATCTGCTTACGATGACGTGCTCCTGATCAAGGTGCAGTCCCGTTATTGAGATAACAGGTCTTCCTATGTCATCGACAGTATCGGATACGGCGGTATTGGAACGGAGAACAAGATAACGTATGAATCCTGATTCAGTATCAATGACAACATCCTCTATCGGACCGAGTAAACGTCCGTCCTTGGTCACTGCCATTTTTCCAGCGATCTCGGTAATGAACACACGTCCGTCGGCCATATTATCACGAAACCCATGCGCGGAAGCGCACTGTTTTCTGTTGTGAGGTAGCGGAGAGGTGATATAAACATGTCTGTGCAACCGCCGAAGTTCATCCCAATCCTCAAATTGTGCAACGGGGCGTTGCACTCTTTGTCGTTATAAGTCATCCGTAGAACGGGATATCATTCCATGATGTCCGTCTTTTCTTTATTTCCGATCCCATGCTCTCGTAACTTCTCAGCAGTTCCTGATCGACCGAGGGACCGACGTTCTTCAATGCAATGTCAAAATGCTTCATTCTCACAAATTTGATATCGGGATCCTCACGGTACGCTTCCATGCCCGCTTCGCGGCATAACGCTTCCAGATCGGCACCGACATAACCTTCGGTGCTCTTTGCGATATCCTTCAGATCGACGTCTTTCAGGGGCATGTCCTTTGTATGCACCTCCAATATCTTCTTTCTTACCGAAACATCAGGCTGGCCGATGAGTATCAGCTTATCAAAACGTCCGGGTCTCAGAAGAGCGGGATCGATCATATCCGGACGGTTCGTCGCGCCCATGATCATTACGTTCTTAAGAGATTCGATACCGTCCATCGACGTGAGCAACTGATTGACGACCTTTTCCCAGCTGGACGATCCGCTCATTCCGCGTTTCGGCGCAATGGAATCGATCTCGTCAAAGAATATTATACACGGGGACATCTGTTTAGCGCGCTTGAATATCTGTCTTATCGCTTTTTCGCTCTCGCCAAGCCATTTGCTTGCGATCTCCGGACCGTTCACGCATATGAAATTTGCTCCGGATTCGTTAGCTACCGCTTTCGCAAGCAGCGTCTTTCCCGTTCCGGGGGGGCCGTAGAACAACACACCTTTCGCAGGTCTTATCCCCAACCGTTCGAATGCTTTCGGGTCCTCCGACGGAATGAACGCTTCCTTTATCTCTTTTTTAACATCATCCAATCCGCCGACGTCCGACCACGTTACTCTGGGAATTTCGACGATAACTTCTCTCATACCGCTCGGTTCTATTTCCGACAGAGCCGTAAGGAAATCTTCCATCGTAACTTTCATGTTACTCAGTACGGAAGAAGGGATAGGTTTGTCAAGATCCAGTTCAGGCAATATCCGGCGCAGACATTTCATCGCCGCTTCGCGCGCAAGTGCAGCGATATCCGCACCTACGAATCCTTGTGTTATTCCCGATAAATGATCCTTCTTCACATCATCGCCAAGCGGCATACCTCTCAGATGAACGTCCAAAATATCTTTTCTGCCGTTCCTTCCGGGTATGCCGATCTCGATCTCACGATCAAATCTTCCGGGTCTTCTAAGAGCGGGATCAATGGAATCCTCACGATTCGTCGCACCGATGACGATGATATCGCCTCTTTCGCTCAATCCGTCCATTAACGTGAGCAGTTGTGCAACAATTCTTCTTTCCACTTCGCCGTTCACGGAATCACGATTCGGTGCTATTGAATCGATCTCGTCCAAGAATATGATACTGGGCGCATTTTCCTCAGCATCGCTGAATATCTTTCTCAGCCGTTCTTCACTTTGGCCGTAGTATTTGCCCATGATCTCAGGGCCCTGGATAGAAATAAAATTCGCGCCCGATTCGTTCGCTACCGCCTTTGCTATCAGCGTCTTCCCCG
This sequence comes from Methanomassiliicoccaceae archaeon, assembly GCA_009784745.1. Lineage (GTDB taxonomy): Archaea > Thermoplasmatota > Thermoplasmata > Methanomassiliicoccales > Methanomethylophilaceae > Methanomicula. Next base: position 15,356 of record WQXR01000011.1, read on the forward strand.
TACCAGGGGGGCCGTAGAGCAACACACCCTTAGGTGCGGTTATTCCCAGACGCGAGAACAACTCCGGATGTTTCAACGGCAGTTCGATCATTTCCCTTATTTTACGAAGTTCGTCATCCAGTCCGCCGACATCATCGTAGGTTATCTGTTCTATTTTATCATCACGTTTGGAGTCGGGTTCATCCTTTATCACTATCTCCGTTCCAGGTCCGATGATAACGGCACCCTGCGGTATCGTGCTTGAAACGGAAAAGGTAATTTTTCCGCCCATTAACGCAATATTCGGAACGATGACGTCACATCCCTTCATCACCGGACGGTTGATGACGCCTTTTTTGAATATATCCGTAAAATCATCACCGGAACTTATCTTCTTTCCCTGCGGTATATTGGGCGAGAAAACAACTTTATCAGCAATATCAGGAACACATTTCCTTATCTTCACAGACTGGTCCATACTGACGCCGGCGTTCGTTCTCGTTAGTCCGTCTATACGTATTATTCCGAGACCTTCGTCCTCCGGACGGCCTTTGAATACTTTTGCGACCGTCGTTCTTCTGCCGATTATCTCTATTGTGTCGCCTATCTCGACGTTAAGCCTTGCGCGTGTAGCGGAATCGATACGAGCACGTCCGTTGCCTGCTTCCGCGGCGCTCACAGCCCTGTCAACCCTTAATTCAACGGTATCGTCCATCGGACGGAGATTGCGTTAGATTTATATCATATGTTCCTTCGTTATGCGGCGCACTATTCGCGAGGGATCCACACCTCGCGCTCGGAAACAGGGGTGTTCCGAGCATCCCGTATATCATTCAAAAATTCAGGATCGCCCATAAGATAAAGCGTTTCCCTGATCCCTTCCCAGTCGCTTTCGGAAAGCATAACGACATTGCCTTTTTTCGAAGTTATAACGACGGCTTCGCCGTTCAGTACCGTTTCGATGATGTTGCAAAGATCATCCTTTGCTTTGGTCATATCATAATTCTTCATCGGCTAACCAGCCTTCAAGGAATCTTCTTCCATTTTCGAGAAGTTCGTCGGCATCCGGTATGTTCATTTCCTCCCAACTGGTGTTCAATGCTCTCCTGAACATTTCGTTGAGTTTTTCACCGGCTTCTTTGCCGGAAATGATATGTCCACCACCATAAGGATCGGTCGCCATAATATCTCATCCTCTGTTTGTTTTCATACAGTGCGGAGTCATAACTCCGTGCTGACATGCGGTACAGCATCAGCGACAGAGATCACATGCTCGCTGTTACCATCAGGTTCCGTATAAGGCATCTCTATCAGATCATTGAATGCCTGTCCGTATCTTCCGACGATCTCGCTGAGCGTGAATCCGCTGCTTTGAACCTTCCACGCCGCTCTTCTCCGGAGATTCTTTACAGACCCCTTGGTTATTCCCAGATCTTCGGATAATTCTTCCTGCGTTTCTATGTGAGGCAGAAGATATGCTCTTGCCTCACGATATGTGAGGTCGCACATTTCCTGAAGCCTCATCATAAGCATGGCATACGAATAAAGCTCCCTCTCTTCGATCTCTCTGAGACGTTCATTGTATTCAGATGTTGTAATGCGAACATCGCTGCTTTTCATATAACACTAAAAATGACAAACTTTTATTTAAACATTACTGTTTTTTTCATTTTTATCATCGGGTTCAACGAGTCCGGCATCAATCAGCCAATTCCAAGATTCGACGGCGGTTCTCCCTTTGATCTCTTCGGGATATATGTGTGCGTTGGATATCATTGTCCGTTCGTATTTATCGATGACCGCAGCAACAGCCTTCTCTCCTCTCAAATTGTTCGACATCTCAACATTCCTCGATCCGGTCATAAGCCGGCGATCGTATTCGTATGCAACTCGCGGATCGAACCCACATATCTTGGAATAATACCCCGACTGACCGGATACGCTGAACCTCCTGGCTGTTGTTTCTGCGGTCGTCGCTGATTCTTCTACGTTCTTGATGTCGTTAATGTTCCTGAAATATTTCTCACTAACAATAAGTTTGCCGTCGGCATCCGTAGGATATGATGTACGTACGATCCCTTTTCTTTCATCATCCACTGAACGTAAATGATGTATGAACTCGTGTACTATCTGATCATCTCTGGCGTTCCGTTTGATCCTGATGACGGGTGTGAAAATACCTTCTTGTTTTCTCGTATACGATCCCGGTCTGTTCCCTGTAAGCATTTCAACAAGAACTTCTACGCCGTTTTGTTTACACATGGCCTTTAACTCTCTTTTTGTGAATGCTTCCTTTATAACGCGTTCGATGTTCCTTACATCGCCATCAGAACCCATTATGTCTATGTTTCCTGTCGAACGATCGTCTCTCAAAGACCTTCTTATGAACTCATTAGCTGTTCCCATCATGGCATTTTCCTCTTCTACCGTCAGTGCTGATCGCGCTCATGTCGAACACGAGAGTTTGAGAACACGCACAGTTCCGTGTTCTCCGTTTTAATTTTTTTATTATGTTCCGCTATTACTTACTTCAGGGCAACTTAGTTGTTACAATTCATTTCGCGTTGCTGTTATGTTGTTCCTATATCATAATTCAGCGCTTTAAACATTTCTTACTTAACGGCGCTGGCTTACCGAATTATGCAACGATCAACACACAAAAATTCCGAACGTCGGCGGCAATGCGCAAACATGTTTATATTCTCCTTTAGCAATCCTTTCGTATATTCCGGCAGGAGATAATAACCGCTCCATACCAATTCTAATTCCCTCGAATTCGAGGGAATTAGAAATCACCGGACTCAGTATTTTCCGCTCGTTTCGGTGCTCTTTCCGCATCATGCCTTTAAAAAACCCTTATTTGGGAAGTATTAAATAAGATGACGGAATGCTCCATGAATACAGCTTTAAACTATCCATGGGTCTGTAGCTCAGCTAGGTAGAGCATCTGGCTTTTAACCAGGTGGCCAAGGGTTCGAATCCCTTCA
>WQXR01000012.1 GCA_009784745.1 Methanomassiliicoccaceae archaeon
CCATTTTACTAATTAATGTTGTTCCGCACCCTCCCGTGCGCACATTGGGAGAGAAAGATGTTAAAGCATCTTCATCGATACGGTCATGAGGATCATGAATTTTTACGACAAGGACATCGTTTCGATAAGGGACCTGAACAGGAAGCAGATCGAGGAGATTCTCGAAGTATCCGAGAGAATGGTACCCTATGCCATGGGCGACAAAAGGACAAAATGTCTTGAAGGAAGGATCTTGGGCAATCTGTTCTTCGAACCGTCGACACGCACAAGGCTGTCATTCGAAAGCGCGGCACACAGACTGGGAATAGACGTCATTGACGTTTCGGAGATGTCGATGACATCTATCTCCAAGGGAGAGACATTAGCGGATACGATAAGGATGGTGGACGCATACTGCGATCTCATCGTTCTCAGACATCCGCATGAAGGCGCAGCAAGACTGGCAGCAAAATTTTCCATAAACCCTGTTGTCAACGCAGGCGACGGCGCAGGATCGCACCCGACCCAGACATTGTTGGATCTGTTCACTATAAAGAGAGCAAAAAAGAAGATCGACGGACTGAATATCGTGTTAGTGGGAGATCTGAAATACGGAAGAACTGTGCATTCACTGATAGACGCGCTTGCGATGTTCGGCGCAAATCTGACATTCGTTGCTCCGGAATCCCTGCAGATGCCGGATGATAACATGAAGCACGTAAAAGAAATGGGCGCCAACCCGGCGGTCACGGACGATCTTACCGATGTGATACGATACGCGGACGTCCTTTACGTAACGAGGATACAAAAAGAGAGATTCCCCGATCCGTCGGAATATAACAAAGTCGCAGGAATGTATCGTATCGATAATGAGATGCTCAGAGAAGCGAAAAGCGATCTCGTGGTACTGCATCCGTTACCGAGAGTTGACGAGATAGCACCGGAAGTTGACGGGACGCCGCATGCAAAGTATTTCGAGCAGGCGTTCAACGGCATACCGGTAAGAATGGCGCTTCTGTATCTGATACTGGGTGGTGAGGGGATATGATGGAGATCAAAGTAGCACCGATAAGGAACGGTACGGTGATAGACCATATCACAGCAGGGCAGGCGCTCAACGTACTGAAGATATTGGGAGTGAACGAATACAACATAGATTCAACGATCAGCGTCCTGATACGTGTCCCGTCCAAAAAAGAGGATACCGGAGGGTGGAAGGATGTCGTGAAAGTTGAGGATCGCGAATTGGACCCGATGACCGTCGATAAGATCGCGTTAATTGCTCCGAACGCCACGATAGTGATAATACGTGACTATATGGTCGCCGAAAAGAAAAAGGTGAACCTTTCGAAAGCGGTGTCCGGATTGGTCAGATGCAACAATCCGAACTGCATAACGAACAAGAACGAACCGATATCGCCGGAATTCGACGTTATATCAAAGGAACCGCCGACGCTCAGATGCAGATACTGCGACCGTACGCTGTCAAAGATATCCGACAATCTGATATGATAAGATGAGATTGATAATAGTAACGGGAATGCCCGGGACGGGCAAGGAGGAATTTCTGAATGTGGCATCGGAGATGGGGATACCGTTCGTAAGGATGGGCGATACCGTAAGGAACGCATATCAGTCATTTGATACGAAGAATAAGATGAGCATAGGGGAATTCGCGGAAGCGGAACGGAAACGGTACGGATATGACATATGGGCAAAAAGGTCGCTGGAAAGGATGAGCGGCCCGATGTATCTGGTGGACGGGTGCAGGAGCATGGACGAAGCGGATGCGTTCAGATCATTGGCAAAGGATGTTACCGTGATCGCAATTCATTCGACACCTGAGACACGGTATGAAAGATTGGTAAAACGCAAGAGAGATGATGCTCCGTCATCACTGAAGGAATTTGCGGAACGTGACGAAAGGGAGATAGGATGGGGGCTCGCGAAGATCGTTGCCCTTTCGGATATAATGATACCGAACGACGGGACGCTCGAAGAGTTCCGGAATGCGTCCGAGAACGTACTGGAAAGGCTGAGACCATGAGATATTCCGTCACGAGGTTATGCGGCGGCAAGGCGCTTATGGCGACGCTCCGAGAACCCGTTGAGATAGATATGGAAAATGCCGCGTCGGTGTTATCGAAAGAAGGAGAGATAAAGAGCGTCGATGATATGATGCTCGTTATGACGTGGAAAGGGATGGACGTTACCGTATACACGCAAGGAAAAGTAATGTTCCATCCGCTCGATGACAGGAACGAAGCGATATCATACGCAAATGAGATATTGAGCATGCTCATTAACTGAATGCCGGTGACAGAATGGAACTGATCGAACTTGTGATAATCATTGCAATGGCCGGATTATTATCAATATTTGCGCAGTACATGGGTCTCCTGACGTTCGACGGTGCGGCAGCGTCGCTTGCGATCGGTCTCGTTATAGGTATATTCGGTTCCTTCGAGTGGCTTCTGATACTGATAATATTCACTGCGTTGGGTTTCGCAGCGACCGTTGTCGGGATAACAAAGAAAAAAAGGAAGGGTCTGCAGGAAGGGACCCGCGGCGAGAGGATGTACAAGAATGTTGTTGCCGTAGGCATAGTTCCGTGCATATTCGCCGTTCTTTCTTACTTTTCAGGTGACGAACATCATATGCTCATATCCGTTGCGTTCATATCGTCGCTGGCAGTGGCCGCGGCCGATACGGTGGCAAGCGAGATAGGTGTCAGGGATAAGAGAGTATGGATGATAACGACATTCAAAAGAACTGAGCCCGGGGTGAACGGCGGAATATCGGTGACGGGAACATTCATGGCTGCCGCAGCATCATTCGTGACGGTCGCGATAGGATGGTACATAACCGGACTGGAATTTGACATGTTGTTCTTTGTACCGGCTGCCGCAGGTATAATAGGCTGCTTCGCAGACAGTATATTAGGCGCAGCAATAGAAGATAAAGGATACATATCAAAATACACGAACAATGCGATAACAGCAATGATAGGTTCTGTCTTTGCGATGGTCGTTTACATTTTGTGTTTTTGATGATCTTTGGGCGTGCTCGGTATTAGTATACAAAATTATATCAACCAATTCTTTGTAAAGTTAGTAACATTAATATACTATAACGTTCTCGTATTTGCAGAGATACCGAAAAGCGTGTCCGATCCGTGTGGTCAATTTTGGGTAGGCGGATCGAAGCGATCGGTGTCATGGAGGTAGAAATGATAGACAGAGCCACGTTAAACGCTGAGCAGATAGCAACCGCACTTACGGCATCAGCCGTTGCCCCGTCCGGGCATTTCGATCCATATACTGCGATCGATCTTTCAGCCGACGGGATATCCGTGTGCGTGAAGGACAATTTCGACGATTCGGGAATATACATCGGTCAATCGATAATATCATCCGTTCCGGAGGATGCGAAGAACATCATCCGCGTGATAGGCGACCTTACACTGGGCGGGCCCGCAGACATCAGGGGAGATGTGATCATAAGCGGCAACCTGCGGATAAAGGATGAATTGAAAGTATCAGGGAACATTCGCGTGCGCGGAACCGTGTATATGTCGGACAGCGCATCATTCGTATGTTCTTCGGTGAATGCCAAGAACGTAAAGATAACAGGCACCGCGACCGTCAGCGGAGAGATGACGGTCCTCGGGAAACTGGAAGTTAAGAAGGGCGGAAGACTGATCATAGATCATACAGGTGTTGTCACAATGCCAAGGAGCAACGACACCCTGTCGCCGCGTCTTATCGTTGCCGCAGGAGCAGCGATAGAAGTACACGGAAAATTGGACGTGGTCAGACTTGCGTCGCTGCAGATACTGAACAACGGAGGGATATGGGCGGAACGGTTCAACGGGACCGTTGACATATTCTATGACGTGTACACGTACGTAAACGGCAACGACAGGTCGGACGGTGATCTGGCGCAGCATGGTAAGGACGTCACGATACAAATATGCCAGAACGGAAAGATAACGTCTGCTGACGTAAAGATCAACGGTATTGCGCTGAATGCTGATAAGTATAAGTTCAATGACCGTTCCGTCACGATATCCGCGTCCGCGATAGACGGTGCAACAGGGGATATTGACATTCATGTGACATCGGACGGCGACACGATCAAGGCGCCGAAGACGTTCGTGACACATTCACAGGACACGAAGGAAATGATGGTGACCGCATCCTCACTTCTTTCGATGCTTATCTCCGCGTACGTCAACAGCAGCAGAAAAAGATGTTAAACTATTTACTTTCTCAACTTTTTTAAAAATGACCATGTGAAATAAAAGAAGAATGGGCAAAGCCCATTCAAAGTTTGCAAAGTTTCTGCAGTTTTTCCCATTTTGCATCTATGTCGGCCTGTGCATTCTCAACAAGTTCCATCCATTTCTCCTTCATCAGGTGTTTGAACCTGCCTTGTGCACCGAACCATTCCGTTAACGGTCTCTTCTCAAGTTTGCCGTCAGCGATCCTGGCGCTTTCCGCGGTCAGCCGATATTTGCCGTTCTCTACTTCGTAGAGAGGCCACACGCATGTCTCAACGGCAAGTTGCGCCAGATCTATCGTGTCAGCGGGATCCGTTCTCCATCCTCTCGGACATGGTGATATTGCATTAATGAACGACGGTCCGTTCACCTCGAATCCTTTTCTGCATTTCTGGATGAGATCACGCCAGTTGTGCGGTGAAACTTGTGCCGCATACGGGATGTTGTGTTCCGCAACGATCATCGTGAGATCCTTTGCATATCCTATCTTCCCGGGAATGACAGAGCCTGCCGGAGAGGTGGTCGTCGATGCACCTATTCCTGTTGCTCCGGATCGCTGGATGCCGGTGTTCATGTACGCTTCGTTGTTCAGACATACGTACATCATACGATGCCCTCTTTCCAATGCACCGGAGAGCGCTTGGAATCCTATGTCATAGGTTCCGCCGTCCCCTCCGAACGCGACGAATCTCATGTCATCCTTTATCTTACCCTGTCTGTACAGCGCTCTGTACGCAGCCTCCGTTCCGGCGGCCGTTGCCGCCGCATTTCCGAAGGCGGTGTGGATCCACGGTACATTCCACGCGGTGTACGGGTATATTGTCGTTGAAACCTCAAAACATCCGGTCGCGTTCGATATCACAACAGGTTTGTCCGTGGCCATGAGCACCTGCCTTACGATTATACCTTCACCGCATCCGGCACAGAGCCTGTGACCCGACGTCAATCTGGTAGGCGTCCTTGACAGTTCTTTCAGCGAGGGGCTCACTTTTTCACCCCCAGGTAATTGACCTTCTTTGCTTTTCCGTCGATCATGTCCGTGAACACGGTACTGAGTTCATCCACCTTTGCGTCACGTCCTCCCAGTCCGTAGACGTAACTGTACATCTTCGGTATTTCTTTCAAAGAGAGCGACGATGATACGATGTCCTCAAAGAGCGGCGGATATGTTCCCGGGCTCATGAATTTGTCCAGAACGGCGACGCCTTTCCTTTTGTCTATTGCCTTTGCTATTTCCGCAGACGGAAGAGGTCTGAACAGACGGGGCATGATGACCCCCACTTTCTTTCCTTCCCCGCGCAGTTTGTCAACGGTCGCTTTCATCGTTCCGAATGTGGAACCTAAGCATATGGCAACGTAGTCGGCATCGTCGCACATGTATCTCTCAACGAGATTGTATCTTCTGCCCGTCAACTTTCCGAATTCCTTGAAAACATCCTTGGTAACATCCAGCGCCGCTTCCATCGCATCTGCGATCTGAAGCCTGTGCTCGAAATAGAAGTCATGGCCGTCCATCGCTCCCTGTGTTACAGGATTCTTATGATCCAGTAAAGGGTGAACAGGTCTATGTTCACCGACGAATTTCTTTACCTTGTTCGTATCCAGCGGTGTCATGCGCTCTATCGCATGTGTCAGTATGAAACCGTCGAGGCAGGTCATCATCGGCAATTGGACATCCTTATGTTCGGCTATCCTCAATGCCATTATCGCATTGTCGTACGCTTCCTGTACGTTCTCGGCGAATATCATCAGCCATCCGGTGTCACGTGATGCCATTGCATCCCCGTGATCGCAGTGTATGTTTATCGGTGCGCTCAGCGCTCTGTTGGCAACAGCCATCGTAAGCGGCGTCCGGAGACCGGACGCGACACCCAGCATTTCCCACATATATGCAAGTCCGACGGACGCTGTTGCTGTTACCGTCCTAGCACCCGCTGCCGCAGATGCTATGCACACGGTCATCGCGCTGTGTTCCGATTCTGTGCAAACGAATTCCGTGTTAACTTCGCCGTCAGCGACGTAATCCGAAAAGCGTTCGACGATTATCGTCTGCGGTGTTATCGGATACGCTGCACAAACATCCGGATCGATCTGTTTCCATGCCAGTGCGATAGCATTGTCACCATTTACTGCAATATCATTGTGTAACATCCAGATCACTCCTGTACCATTGTTATCGCATGTTTGGGGCATGCTTTCGCGCATATTCCGCATCCTTTGCAGTGCGTCATCCTGAATCCTTCCATCTTGTTCTCTTTTACTATTATACTGTCATCGGGACAGTATATCCAGCATGTCATACAGTCTATGCACATGCTCCTTTCAAGGATCGGTCTGAACGATCTCCAGTCGCCCGTTTCGAATCTAAGCGCACTTCCGGGCTCTATCACCCTTCCGCCAGGTACCACAGCCATTAGTTCACCTCCGTGTACGCGCGTTTGAGTGCTGAAAGGTTTTTGACTATCACTTTATCAGGCAACTTGCCTGTGAATTTCGTGGTCATCTGATCCTCAAGCGAACTGAACGAGACCATAGGTGAAACTTTAACAAGTGCTCCGAGCATCGATGTATTTGCCATTGGTTTTCCTATCTCTTCTGTTGATATCCTTGTTGCGTCCACTGCATAGCATCTTACATCCGTCTGAAGCGCTTTCTGTAATTCCGCGGATGTGCCAGGATAGTTAGCAAGTATGACGCTCTCTTTTTTCAGACCTGCTGTTATTTTCACTTTACCCACCAAGGTGGGGTCAAGAACGATAACGACATCGGGTGCATACACTTGGCTGTGCACCTTGATGGGATCCGAAGATATCCTCGTGAACGCTCTGATGGGCGCACCCATCCTTTCCGGGCCGAACTCGGGGAATGCCTTTACGTAATTGCCCTCCCTCACCGCTGTCTCGGCCAATATCTCATTTGCTGTGACGACTCCCTGCCCGCCACGTCCGTGCCAACATAACTCTATGTTCAATCGAAACCCTCGGACACAGAAGAACGACCTATGTTTTAAATCTTATGCCGTTCTTTCTGCTAATGGGGGATAAAAAGACCTTATTCTGCGATAAACGTAGAATTTTTGTTCACTCAATACGATATGCGTAGACATGCAACGATTGTCATCAAAAACCATTAAAATTTAGGTATTCCTAAAAAAATCGGGCACAATGTGAATAGTATTATATCCTCCTACCCGATTGTGTGTTCCGTTACTCTACGAGGGATATTATGAAAAAGATCGCGAACATAAATGAATTGCGAGTGAACGACATACCGTACGTAGGCGGAAAGGGAGCGAACCTCGGCGAACTCACCGCCGCGGGATTCCCCGTTCCGGATGCTTTTGTCCTTACGACGTTGGCATACGACCATTTCATGGAGAAAAGCAAGATATCAGGAAAGATAAGGAAAGAACTTGCAACGATAAAGGAAGGGAGCGACCAATCCTTAACGGACGCTTCCGCAAGGATCAGAGCGATCTTTGAGCAGCATGAGGTGCCGGCAGATCTGAAGAAGGAGATAACAGACGCGTACCTTTGCCTTTTCCCCGCAGGGAAGAAAGGATTTGTTGCCGTAAGGTCATCCGCAACGGCGGAGGACCTTCCGGATGCGAGCTTCGCAGGCCAGCAGGAAACATTCCTTAACGTGTCATCGACAGATGACCTCTTGGATAAAGTGAGGAAATGCTGGTCGTCACTTTTCACCGCCAGAGCAATATCGTACCGTGATAAACAAGGCTTTGCGCATGATCAGGTAAAACTCGCGGTCGTCGTACAAAGGATGGTCAACTCCGAAGCATCAGGCATAATGTTCACCGTGGACCCGAACGGCGGTAAGGATGAGATAATAGTGGAAGCAGGATTCGGACTGGGCGAAGCGATCGTAGGTGGAGAGGTGACCCCTGATACGTACATGATCAGCAAAGGATCGATGGAAATAAACAAAAAACGTATCGCAGCGCAGAAATGGAAATATACAAAGGGCGCAACAGGAGCGACAAAAAAGACCGACATTCCGAAGGAATTGCAGAAGACGCAGAAGATAGACGATCGTTTCATCATTGAATTGGCGTCGATAGGAAAGCAGATAGAGATACACTACGAAAGGCCTATGGACATAGAGTGGTGCATCGAGGACAACAAGATATACATAGTTCAGGCGAGACCGGTAACAACATTGGGAGGATCCGTTCCGCGGACCGCCGATGCGCAGGAGAACGCAGAGATACTGGTAACGGGATTGGGCGCAAGTCCGGGTGTCGCAACGGGAACGGTAAGATTCTATGATGAAGGAATGAGTCTGGACGTGATAAAGAAAGGTGACATTCTCGTAACGACGATGACCATGCCGGACATGGTGCCTGCGATGACAAGAGCCGTCGCGATCGTAACGGACGAAGGAGGAATGACGTGTCACGCAGCAATAATCTCGCGTGAGTTGGGAACACCGTGCATAGTCGGTACAGGCAACGGAACGAGTGTTCTGCGTGACGGTATGGTAGTTACAGTGGACGGTGCCGCAGGTACCGTTTATGAAGGTGACCTTAAGAAAGCGGAGAAGCCGCAAGAGGTGCAATCCGTTGCGGCTCCGTATGTTCCGGTCACCGGAACAAAGGTAATGGTGAACATGAGCATGCCGCACAAGGCCGAGGAAGTTGCAAAACTTCCCGTCAGCGGCGTAGGATTGATGAGAAGTGAATTCCTCTTCACAAGTTTCATAGGAGAACATCCGCTGAACGTGATAGCCGGAGGACGCTCCGCTGAACTGATAACAAAACTCGCGGAAGGCATAGGAAAAGTTGCAAGAGCGTTCTATCCGAGACCCGTGGTCCTGAGGACATCGGATTTCAAAACTAACGAATACCGTGATATGAAAGGCGGTCTCGACCACGAACCGGTGGAGTCGAATCCCATGATAGGGTGGAGAGGGTGCTCACGTTATGTTTCCGATAATTACAGAGAGGCGTTCATGTGCGAACTCCGTGCGATAAAGAAAGTTCGTGACGAAATGGGAATGAAGAACGTCTGGATGATGCTCCCGTTCGTAAGAACTGTGGAAGAGGTCGAAGAGATAACAGAGATGATGAGGTCCGTAGGTCTGAAAAGGAGCAAGAATTTCATGCTGTACCTGATGGCCGAGGTGCCTGTGAACATATTCCTTGCGGATAAGTTCGCACAGTATTGCGACGCATTCTCCATAGGATCAAATGATCTGACGCAGCTGGTAATGGGCGTTGACCGTGATTCCGATATCCTCGGGCGCATGGGATACTTCGACGAAAGGAACGAAGGTGTGAAAAGGGCTATAAGTCACTTGATAAAGGTGGCGCACGAGCACGGAAAACAGGTATGCATATGCGGTCAGGCACCGTCCGTTTATCCTGAATTCGCGGAATTTTTGGTAAGGGAAGGAATAGATCACATCTCACTGAACCCTGATGCCGTGATAAGGACGAAGATGACGATAGCGTCAGCGGAACAGAAGATAATGCTTGAAGCGGCACTGAGAACAAAGGATCAGTAGATCACTTTTTCTCTCCCGGCGGCCACTCGCCGCCGGCATGACCCGTCTCAAGTCTTTCACTCAGCTTTGCCAATTCATCGCTGTCCATCATTTTTGTCGTCATTTCAATGAACGGATGTTTCGTTCCTTCTATTATCTTCACATCGGATAACGAATAAAGCCCCCATTTCCTTGCCGTTCTTTCAAGGCCAAGTTCAACATCATAATCATCAGGTTCAAGGATTATCGCGTTGAACGTTGTTGCGCCCATGCGTTTGGCGGCCATCAGTCTGTGATGGCCGTCCACGACCAGATATCCGTTCCTTCTCTTGACGACGACCAAAGGCTCATTCAATCCTCTTTTTATCTCGTATGAACGTCCTATGAGTTCGTCCATGAACACCTCTTTCTGTGTAGGCAAAGCCTCGGCAACGGGAATGTCGCCGTTCACCACCTTCAGATGGATACCGTTCTGCCTTTCAAGGAATGTTTTCACCGAGAGGACCTTTGCAGGTCTTGACTTCTCTATGTGCGAACGTACAACATCTATATTGGATATGATGCCTATCAGTTTTCCCGCCCTGTCGACGACGGGAAGATTTCTGAGGCCGTATCTGAACAGTACGCGCATCGCATCATCCAGACTCATTTCCGGAACTGCGCATATGGTACCCATTTTCATAACGTCCTTTATCTTTGCTCTCGGACGGCCGGTGAATCTCAACAGTTCCTTGGCAGTTATGAAACTAACGAGATATCCGTCCTGCGTCACAGGAAAACCATGGAAATTGGATTCGCATATCTTCTTTGCAACATCCGTTACCGTCATATCCGGTTCTACGGATTCCACGGACGATACCATATAATCGGAAACTGTCGGTGCTTTCGGCATATTCTCATCCCCCGTACAGCGTTGTCAGTGTTATAATTATCGTACCTGTGATGAACGGGAAATGGATGATCCTCTGAAAACTTATCCGCAAGACAAGATTTATGTCAGCGCGAGTGTATCTTCAGCAGATGTCAAAGGCGCTGTACCGGTTGAATATCATCATTGCGTCCATCCCTCTCATAGCATCTCTGATAATATTTCCGTTCCTTCCGGAAACGATCCCTCATCATTTCGGATCGGGCGGAGAACCTGACGCATGGGCAGGTAAATGGAGCGCATACGGGATATTGGGATTATTTCTGCTTCCTGTGATATCTCTGGTAATGTTCTATCTCTTGAACAGGCTTGCTCCGCTTATGCAGGAGATAGCGAAGGACACGGGTCAGAACGTAAGCCCAAATCTCGGGGGGTACATAGTGCTGCTTACGGTCAGCATTTTTTTGGCAGCCCACATCTGGATACTCAGCTTAGTATTGTCTAACATTTAGGGAATTTATCAGCATCATCCAGAAATCGGCTAAGGATTATATACTGCCTCAGTATTGACGATTTTGCTGCCCTGATAGTGTAGTGGCCTATCATGAAGCCCTGTCGAGGCTTCGACCCGGATTCGAATTCCGGTCAGGGCGCCACCTTTTTCATTTCCGACCAATGAACATGACGTTAAGGCCGTTTATCCTCTCGTCGTAGGAAACGTCCGCACGGACGGAGAATACTTTGAGCAGATTTTCCGATGTGATGACATCCTTTGCGTCACCCGACCCAACGATCTCACCCTTTTCCATGAGCATGACACGATCGCAGTATCTTGCCGCGAGAGCGATATCATGTGTTACGATTATGACAAGCATGTTCTTCTCTCTGGCGAGCCGATTGACCATCTCCATGAGGTTGAATTGATGGTTTATGTCCAAATGCAACGTCGGTTCGTCCAAAAGGAATATCTTCGGATCCTGTACCAATGCCCTTGCGATAAGGACGCGTTGTCTCTCTCCGCCGCTCAATTCCGTCACGGGACGCTCCGCAAATTCAGTGACACCGGTGGAGATCATTGCTTCTGATATCCTGATCATCTCTTCTTCCGTCGGCGGACGCAGCCATTCCGATGTTGGGTACAGACCCATCATAACGGTCTCGAGAACAGTGAACGGAAATGACATGTTAACGTGTTGTGCAACAACGGCCATGCTTCCGGCGAGTTTCTTCTTCGTCATCTTTGATACGTCATTACCATCTATCGTCACGCATCCGGAGTGAGGTGCCAGATGAGCGTTTATGCATTTCATCAATGTTGTTTTGCCGCATCCGTTCTTTCCTAATATTCCGATAACTTCGCCTGCAGAAGCCTCAAAGGAAACGTTCTTGAGAACATCCGATGATTGATACGCAAATCTAACATTATCAATGACAAGATGCAATCAATCGCCTCCCATCATGAATTTTCTCTTCGTCCGCATTATGTAAATGAAAAACGGTGCACCCAACAACGCCGTGAGTATGCCAATTGGCAGTTCTACCGGCGACATTATCGATCTTGATACTACGTCCATTATTATGAGGAACGCTGCTCCGCCGACGATGGATAACGGCACCAATACCTTATGATCGGGACCGACGATCATTCTGAAAACATGAGGTATTATGAGTCCCACAAAACCTATTATTCCGCTTATCGATACTGCTCCGGCCACAGCAAGTGATGATCCGATCAGCAATAATATGCGTGTTTGATCAACATTCACGCCGAGATTCTCTGCCTGTTCCTCTCCCAGCGATATTAAATTGAGTTCTTTCGCTCTCATCCATATTATTATCATTCCCGCGATCACGGGTATGAGGGCAAGTCTGAACTCCGGCCATCTGCAGTCCGCTACATTACCCATTAACCAGTATACGATACCCGGTAACGTACTCTCGTCCACGATATATTGCACAACGGACACCATTCCGTTGAAGAACGCGCCGACGGCAATACCGGCAAGCAGTAACATAGTAACGGATGTTCCGCCGCTTGTCCTTGCTAATATGTAAACAAGGAACATCGTCCCGAAACAGAAGACGAAGGACATCGCCGGTACCGCATACATTCCGAACGTAAGTCCCACGCCGAAACCCATCGCGAGCGACGCACCGAATGCTGCACCCGATGAAACTCCTATCACAGACGGCGAGGCCATCGGATTTCTGAAAAGGCCCTGCATCGCCAATCCCGAAACAGAAAGTGCAGCGCCTACAAGAACACAGCAAAGTATCCTCGGCAAACGAACATTCTGTATGATGTAATTTTCACTTCCTTTGCCGATAAGCGAAGCGAAAACATCTGCGAGTGACAATTTGACGGGTCCGACACTAAGGGACAAAATTAACGCCAATATCAGAACTATTGTCGTAACGGTCGCAACGATCATGTTCTTTCGGAACATCTTTTTACGGATCTCGTTCAATTCCTCAACAGTACTTTCCACGATGCCACCATATAATAAATATAAAAAAAGGTTTGCGGCTCAAAGTCCTAACCGTTCCATCCTCGCATCGACGGTCGTATCGCCTTTGACGTAGAATATCACATCCGGTCTTGAGGATACGATCACTTCGTCGTTAAGGTTATTCGTTCCCGATATCGTGTTTATGTTCGTAAGACCTAAGGAATCGAAGCAGAGTTGTGTTAATGTGTTAGGCCCGGGAGATGTATTGGAACTCGTTTCCAGATACACCTTCTTACCAACTTTTTCTGCAACGGCATTCTCTATCGTGTACAATCTGTTCTTGAAATCGGTCAATGCGGTGTTGCTTGCGGTCTTCACATTGATGAGTTGTCCCAATGCATCGATGACCGATAGGAAATATTCCCACGAGGTCATTGAATAATAATCGATCGTCAGTACCTTCACATTCGAATATCCGTCACCGGCAAGATCAGTTTGGAGTTTCTTTATGGGATCGGTGTTGCTGTACCCCCAAACGATGACACAGTACGGAGTTGTCTTATCGCCGCTTAAGAAACCGGCGAGATTCTCATAAGCGAAGGACATCTCACTCCCGAGATTTGCAGATGTCATGCCGTTTGTCGGATAATTCGTCCATGTACTGCTTCCTGCGGCTTTGACGGTGTTCCAAACATTGTTGCCGAGCATCTTCGCATACGTATCAGTAAAACCTCTTCCGTATGAGATTATCTTCATATTTGAGAGATCACCACTGGCAAAATTCACATAACCGCCGGTGCCCGTGGAACTCTTTATCCTTATTCCGCCGCTGACCGTCTCGACAAGTGAGTTAAATTTCAGATAATTCGACGGTGCCGTCTTCTTCGCCGGAAGATCACCGTAAACCTGTTCGTACATACTTTCCATAACTTCAACGATCCTCGGCGTTGTTGATATCAATGAATAATCAACTTCGCCGATCATCGGATCCCATTCTCCCGATCCGCCATCCGGCCAGAAGACCACTGCCGCTGCGGCGCCTCCGACGCATAGTGCCGCAACGGCCATCACAATAATCTTGCTTGCTATCATTTTTTTCACGACCCCTTGCTGTCGTCTTTTTGCTGTATATCTTATTGATACTTATAGTTATGCGCTTTTAGTAAATTCGTGTTACTTAGTATTAACAAGCGTGAAAGATGTGATACTGATGTCTTCGATACACATTTTTCACCAAGCGCGCGGGCGTTAATAATGAATATATGATATGCACAGGAAGATGTCTTAGAAAGTTTCTTTAACTTAATGTCAATCACACATGCATGCGATGGATGCTCCGCGGCAAGATACACAGAGCGACGGTCACTCAGACGAGAGTGGATTATGAAGGCAGTATAACCGTGGACATAGGACTTTTGGAAAAAGCGGGAATTTGGGTAGGGGAGATGGTATACATCGCCAACGTCACCAACGGCAACCGCTTTGAAACGTATGCGATGGAAGGCGAGAGAGATTCCGGCATCGTTGCACTGAACGGAGCGGCGGCACATCTGTGTAACGTCGGTGATAAAATAATCATCATGGGATACGAACTGACGGATGTTCCGATAAAGGCGAAAGCGGTGGCGGTTGACGATAATAACCGCGCCGTAAAAGAATTCTCATACTGACATGTCACTGAAAATATATTCTGACGGCGGAGCAAGGGGAAATCCCGGTCATTCTGCATTCGCTGTTGTTGTTCTCAAGAACGGAAAGAGGATACACGAACATTCTGAATATATCGGCGTGAATACGAACAACGTCGCTGAATACAGAGGACTGATATATGCGGCAGGATATGCGATCGATTCTGACGAAGATGAAGTAGAATTCATAATGGATTCGAAATTGGTCATAGAGCAGATGAAAGGCTCGTACAAAGTGAAAGCAAAGAATCTGATATCATTACACAATGATGCGAAGGCATTGACATCAAATATACCCAGTGTAAGATTTACGCATGTGAAACGTTCGGATGAGATGATAACGATCGCTGATGCTTTACTGAATGAAAGAATGGACGAACATTCAAGAACGTCCTGACGGGAATATCATTTAAGCGACCTTACAAGATCGCTTATCTTTACCATCTTCTGGTCGCCGGTACTCATATCACGGACGGTAACGGAATTCTCATTCAATTCGTTCTTTCCTACGATGACAGCATATTTTGCTTTGACCTCTGACGCCTGTTTCATCGCTTTGGCCATTTTTCTTCTCATTATATCTATATCAGCAATTATCTCATTGCTTCGAAGCATTGACACGATTTTCGCTGCGTCAGGTCTTACATCATCTGAGACAGGAACAACATAAACGTCAACGCCTTTGTTCTCAAATTTTCCGCCTTCTTTTTCCAATGCCAGTAATATGCGATCAAAACCAATTGCGAATCCGGTGGAAAATACCTTCTCACCGCCGAATAATTCTGACAACGAATAAGAACCGCCTCCGCATATCTGCTTCTCCGCGCCCAATGACGGTGCTTCCGCTTCGAATACTATCCCCGTATAATAATCAAGACCTCTCACAACGCCCAGATCTATCTCCACATCGTTAACGTCCATTACCGCCAGTATATCGATGAGTTCTTTCAGATACGCGGCCGCTTCGTCGGAAATGAGATCCAATACTTCTTTACCGCCGACCGTTTCAGTTATTTTGAATATGTTGTCGATGACGTCATCATCGACATTCATATCGATCAGCAAAGGTCTCGCCTCATCGTACAGCTTTTTGTCAAGTTTTTGGAGTATCTCCGGCATCCTGTCCTTTGCGATGCCCGCATTATTCAGCAGATCCCGGAGAACGCCGATGTGGCCTATCCGTATCTTATATTCTTTCAATCCTAACGCCCTTATCATGGATGCGGCCAAGGCTATCGCTTCAGCATCCGTTTCTGCGTTCGCATTGCCGATAAGTTCTGCGCCGAATTGGAAGAACTCGCGGTAACGGCCGCTCTGCGGCCGTTCATATCTGAAACATTGGCCGTAGTAGAACAATTTCAAAGGACGCGGTTCGTTGCTCATGCTGTTGACGAACATCCTCATCACAGGAGCGGTAAGTTCCGGACGTAAAGCAATATCACGGTCGCCTTTGTCCTTGAATGCGTATATCTCATTCAGGATGTTCGGACCGGATCTCGTTGTGAAGAGTTCCGTTTCTTCAAAAATGGGCGTAGATATCTCTCTGAAACCGAATGTTACCGCGGTCTTTCTCAGAATGCTTTCGTAATATCTTCTTCTTTCCATCTCGTCAGGAAGAAAATCTCTCGTACCGCGCGGACATTGGATCATGATGCTGCTGAATACAAGAACAAAAATAAATCTGTTGCCCCGTTCTTATGAAAAAATGATCATCTGCGGACGATTATCGTAACAACGTCACCATCACGGACAACATGATCTATCCCCACAGTTTGACCTGGAAATTTTGCGCTGTCGCCCCATACCATGGCGTACCTGAAGTTCGGACGGAATGTTCTGTGAATTTGTTCACATACGTCGCCTATCGTACTGTCATGTTTCACAATTAAGGGAACATCCATGTCCGCCTCCTGACCTTGCGGTTTCAGGAATACGCGTATCATACCGATGGTGTCGAACAATGCTTGTTTCAGATCCTCGATACCATAACCGGTGGCTGCGGAGACGTTAACTTTTCTCATATCCGGAAGATGTTTCTCCACCGCCTTCATTTTCTCTTCGTCGGCAAGGTCTATCTTGTTGACGGCGACTATCGCATCAATATACACCCGATTACCGGCAAGAACGTCCAGCAACTGTTCTGCGTTGATATCTTCTCGTATGACGACGGTTGCGTTGACATGACCGTATGCAGATACCATCTCCGATGCCAGTGTCTCATCCATCTTCGTTAGCTTTATTGTAGGCCTTATAGATATTCCGCCGTAATCGGATGATGTTATGACAACATCCGGAGGCCTCTGATTTATCCTTATGGCCGCGTCCCACAATTCGTTCCCGAGTATTGATATATCGGGGTAGAAAACATCGGCAACGAACAATATCACATCCGCCGAACGTGCAGCGGCGATGACCTCTCTTCCTTTTCCTTTTCCCTTGGATGCGCCTTTTATAAGTCCGGGCATATCCAATATCTGAATTTTTGCGTGATTGTACTCGAGGACTCCGGGAATGACGTCCAACGTTGTGAAGTGATACGCACCGGTAGCGGATTTGGCACCGGTGAGCTGATTCAGTAACGTAGATTTTCCGACGCTCGGAAAACCTACCAAAGCAACGGTCGCGTTCCCAGATTTTTTGACGCTGTACCCTTTCCCGCCGCCTTTGGCCGATCGTCTCTTTTCCTGTTCGTTCATCAGGCGTGCGATCTTTGCTTTTATTTTACCGATATGACCTTCCGTCGATTTGTTGTATTTGGTGTTAGATATCTCTTCTTCTAACTCCTTTATCTGTTCTTCGATGGTAGCCAAACGTCCGCACCTCCTTCTGTCTGCAGAACACCATAAGAAGGACGGTATTAACGTTTTATCCTCATTTTCGTGTTCCATGGGGCACTTTTTATATGACAACATCCATCGGCGCTTCGATGGACGACTATCAGAAGACAGGATTTCAAAAGTTCAGAGAGACGGAGGCCGCACCTCTCGTAGGTATGGCATTGGCGCTTGCCATCTCATTATTACTGGTATGGGCAGGATTCTACCAAGGTATGCTGGACGGTCTGATAATTGCCGTCATATCGTATATGATATTAAGATGGTTCCGCGCGAAGGAAATTGACATAATGCTGTCGTACGGCGCCATGTTATGGGCGTTCGTGACGTTATTCATGCTTTTGATGTCCGATAACGGTAACTTCTTCGAGTATCTGTACATAACCGGAGTGGTGATCGCATTACCGTACATGCTGCTTTGCGTGATGATATGGTGGATGAGGAAGAATCTCGAAAAGACAAGAGAACGTCTGGAAAAGGAAGGCCGCCTGTATCCTCCTGGATACGGCAGATGCAAAAGATGCGGTACGATCGTTCTTCCAGGGGAAATATCATGCAGGAAATGCGGCGAATATATTGACGTTCCCGAGGAAATGAGAGTGAAGAAGATCAATTACTTCGAATGTTCGGAGTGCGGGCGCGAGGTTCCAGAGAACGTTGATGTGTGCCCGTACTGC
>WQXR01000013.1 GCA_009784745.1 Methanomassiliicoccaceae archaeon
TATTCACGGTCTCCTTCACGTAACGTTACACCGAACCCGAAACAAAGTATTCCCTTTACTTCGGCATTTACGCAATAATTCAATATTCCCCTTAAATTTTCCTCAGTATCGTTGATGAACGGTAAGACGGGACATAACCACACTACCGTCGGAATATTTTCATTCTTCATTTCCTCCAATATACGGAAGCGTTCGGATGTTGTCGAAACGTTAGGTTCTATTATTCTGCAGAGATCATCATCATACGTTGTCAATGTTACCTGAACGACACATCTTGCTTTTGTATTGATATTTTTCAGCAGATCGATATCACGCAATATTCTTTCGGATTTTGTAAGCACAGCAACCCCGAAACCGTGTTTTTCAATGACGGAAAGGCATTGTCTCGTGTATTGCAACTCATTTTCCAAATGAATGTAAGGATCGCACATAGATCCGGTGAATATCATTCCTTTCTTCCTTTTTCGTCTCAGTTGTTCATCAAGTATCCGCGGCGCGTCAAGTTTTATTTCAATATCTTCAAAATCGTGTTTCATATCATAACATTTGCTGCGGCTGTCGCAATATATACAACCATGAGAACATCCTCGGTAGATGTTCATGCCGTTGTTCGGCTGTAATATATTTTTGTAGGACGCATAATGCATATACGTTCCTTCATGTCATTCGGTAAAGAACAAAACCGGACCATATCTTCGGATAGAAGAATGTGGTCTTCTTAGGCATTCTTTTTCCTTCGGCGCACATGCTCCATATCTTCTTCAGCGACGGTTCGTTCAAAATTATCGCGGCGTCATATTTTCCGGATGCCATTCTTTTCTTTACGGAACCGAATTCTGCATCATATCTCACTATCACTTCGCCGTCATCGTATCCGTACACGCGTTTGATGATAAGTTCCTGCGCAATGTACGTGTCAAGCGACCAAAGAGGGTCTCCGTTACGTGTGCATTTTGCAAGGAAACATCTTCCGGATCTGAACATAATACCCATGTGCCAGTCATGAAGTTCTTTATGCATTTCGTCAATCGATGATGTCTCATAAAGTTCCATCGCTTCGCTTATCTTCTCAATTGCCGTTGCCTCGGATATGCACTCCGTCACGAGCAACCGATGCGTCGGCCATATCACGAGTCCCGGGTCATCCGAAGATACGAGCGTCGCAAGAACATATCTCTTTTTCTCATCATCAGGGTTCTCAAGCGAGTAGTTCAATGCGGTCTCATATCTGTGGTGGCCGTCTGCTATCAGTATCTTTTGTTCTTTCAATTCGTCGGTCATCATTTTTGTTACATTATTGTCAGATATTCTGTAATAAACGTGCTCAACACCGTTCTAATCCGTATACGAATACAATTTTTCAGATGCCGACGATATCTTTTCATTCAGTTCTCTGCTGAAACCTTCGGATATGCAGAATATCGACTCTAAATGAGTTTCCATGTCCCTCAGGAGATTCAGACGGTCCTCCTTCACCTTGGAGAACGTTTCCTCATGCGGTATTATATTGCCGTTATCGTAAGTTTCAGTTCTCAGCGCACCGACGATGCCTGTGCGTATCAGTGTTTTACCGTCACTTTTGAATCGTTGTTCGTAAAGGTAGAATGACTCTTCGTCCCCGACAAGAGAACCGTCCGCGATCCACGAATCCAGTTTCTTTCTTGACCCGTTGTACCGGCCGTTCTTCTGATCCAACGTGAGCCATGTTATACTATGATCGTTCGACTGAAGTTCTTTCAGATACGTTTCATCAATAACGTCATACGGCGGTGAGATACGTTCGCCGATGTCCTCGCCGTCCTTCAGGGACGGCCTGTATCCGGAAAAAGGAATGAACGTTACCACCGTGTCACCTTGTTTCGCCATACTTTGTAGATAGAAATACTTTGCACTGCTAACAAATTCTCGGCACAGGATCGCCTATCGGCGGTTCCAATATGCGTTTTCCGCCGACCGTTGTTCTTACGATAACATGTTTCGTTCCTGACGAAGCGTATCCGATGATGTTCGCATCCTTTCCCAAAGGATGTGATCTCAGAACTTTCAATATCTCGTCAGCCATATCGGGGACGCATGCGATCACGGCCTTTCCTTCATTTCCGATGCTTAACGGATCAATTCCCAAGAGATCGCACGCATTCACGACGGCATCCTTTAACGGTATGTCGGATTCGTTAAGTTCTATTCCCGTATTGGATTTGGATGACCATTCGTTCAGGGTATTTGCAAGACCTCCTCTTGTAGGATCCTTCATCGTCACCGCTCCGCCGATCTTCAGGACCTTCTCGATAATCTTGTTAAGGGGAGCGACATCGCTTTTTATCGTACTTTCAAAACCGTATCCCTCACGGAACGATAACAATGAGACGCCGTGATCACCCAGCGTACCGGAGACAATGATCGCGTCGCCTTCTCTTACGTTATCATCTGTAAGCCATTTTGAGTTCACGTTACGATATTGCGAAGCAACGGAAATATTATGGTCCATATATTCCGATCGTTTACCGACAGCAGATGTTACCATTACCATCTTATCCACGGCACCGGACTCCATTACTTTTGTATCGCCGGTAACAACGGGAACGCCGCATTCGGCGGATGTTCTGCCGACGGAATTCATAACTTTATCCACGATATCGATATCAAGACCTTCTTCCAGTATCACCGCGCAGGATAATGCCAAGGGCTTTCCGCCTATCACAGATATATCGTTCACGGTTCCGGCGACGGATAATGAACCTATATCCCCGCCGGGAAAGAACAATGGTTTCACGGTGTGTGCGTCGGTGGTGAACACAATACCGTCGACGACGGCGGAATCATCCAGTGAATCAAGCGGAACGTCCGTTCTTATTTTAGGAAAGTAGGGGATTATATGCTTGGAAAGGAACTCCTGCATAGTTTCGCCGCCGGCTCCGTGATTCATTACGACCTTGGCCATATCCGTGTGATAACAAAGATGCCAATAAAACTTTGTCTGTTGTCAGATAATATTATTAACACATCAATAGTACAGAGGACGGGGCTCGTGGGGTAGGGGATCATCCTTTTGGCCTTCGAAGCCGATGACCCGGGTTCGAATCCCGGCGGGCCCGCCACTCATACATTCCAATAAAAGTTATCCCATCAGAAAGTTTCCTTCAGCAGGAAGTCCTTCAGATGAATTCCTCTGACACCTTGTATATCCTCTTTCCAATATCTGTCCAGAGTTACCACGTACTTCGGATAGTTATCTTTAATGCTGATAAGGGGCGAGAACTCTCTATCTACAGTTTCAGGGCTTCCGAACTCAGTGCATACCTGTACGTAGATCTTTTCGCTGCCATTCACTCTCTCGGCAACGAAGTCTATCTCCTTCGTATTCATTTTGCCCACATGGACGGTGTAACCTCTTCTCACGAGTTCATTGTGAACTATATTCTCCAGTATGCCCGGCAGATTCGTTCTTTTCATATCCCTGACAGCATATTGCAGCGAATGGTCAGCTAAATAGTACTTATCATTGCTCTCAAGCAATTTCTTTCCTTTGATGTCGTATCGTGAGACCTTTTTGATTATGCATCCGCCCTCCAGATAACCGACATAACTGCTTACTGTCTCATGATCGGCACCGTTACCGGTGCTTTTCATATGATCTGTCATCTTTCTTATCGAGACCTGTCTGCCGACGTTATCGTAAATGAAGGAGATGATCCTGTTCAGAAGAGGAACATTCTTTATGTTGTTCCTTGTGATAACATCCTTCAGCACAGCGGAAGATTGGATGTCCGCGACGACCATTCTTGATTGTTCGAGGGTGTATCGGTTCGTCGACAATGTCGGGAACCCACCTATCGTTATGTAAGCGTCCAATTCATCCGACCCGTTTCCGCCCGTGTCGGACGTGATGTTGCATTCTTTTCTGAACCTGACGAACTCTTCAAAGGACAAAGTACTCACCTCGAACGCCACATATCTGCCGGCGAGTAACGTTGCAAGCTCACCGGACAGCAGCCGAGAGGTGGAACCGGTAATGTGTATGGTCGTATTCTTCAGCCTCAGCGAATTGACCGCCTTTTCCCATCCGTCCACCCTCTGGATCTCATCGAGGAAGATGAAGTATCTTTTATCATCTTTCATCCTGTCCGCAACATATCGGTTAAGTTCTTTGTAGGATACGATATCATCGAACTCAGCATCTTCGAAATTAATGAAAATGATATGTTCGTCATCCGTGACCTTCAACGCATCATTCCTTACGAGTTTCAGTATCTCCGATTTACCGCTCCTTCTGATGCCGGTGATGACCTTTACCTGTTCCTTGTCGAAAAAACCCTTTATCTTTTCTGTATAGATCCTTCTCTCTATCGGTTGGGTCATAGCACCATCTCCGATACTCGAAGAACATTCTGTATTAAAAATGTTTGCATTTTTGTAGGAGTCAGCCGTACAAAGTTGTAATTTTCGTTAACTTTGTAGGAGTCAGCCGTACAAATTTACAATTTTCATACATTTTGCACGGCTGATGCATACAAAAATGAAAAAGAGAACGTTTCCGCAGAATCATTTAATTTACAACGATCACCATATCCCAGCCGATGGCGGCACCCCGATTCCCGATAAAAGGATACGTTCTCAGAGATGCGGACACTCATGATGATCGATACCTGAAAGAATGTATGGAAAAGAACATACTCCTTTCCGTATCGGACACGGAAAAGGAATATTCCGATATGTGGATGGACGACATCATGAGCGTCACATCGATAGCGATGGAAGACCGTCTTATGAGATCTGAGATCTTTATACTTGAGAATAATGAAAAAGAAAGGAACGGTATGCTTTGGTTGGGAATATCAAGAGATGAGTTCACTTGCGAGGAGACAGGATATCTGTTAGGAGTGTTCGTTAACGAGGAACTGCGCAGAAAAGGGATAGGAAAAGAACTCGTAAATTGCGCAGAACACTGGTGCAGGGAAAAAGGAATGATAGCAATGACGCTTAACGTAGGTTCAGAGAACAAGAACGCAAAGGACTTCTACGAACATCTCGAATTCAAGGAAAGAAGTTCCGTCATGCGCATCCGTTTGAGATGATGTTCTCAATGTGTCGCATCATATCATCCGGTAACAGTTCTTCGATTTTTGATCTTCGCATTCAGCAACTTTTAAACGGTATGCGACCGATACCGTCAGCATGTCCCCGGAGATCCGAAAAAAGTTCTCCATAGAAGAACTTAAGGTGATCGTAACTCCTGTTGCGAAGAAGTACGGTGTGAACAAAGTATATTTGTTCGGTTCCGTTGCCAGAGGGGACTTTGACGAGAACAGCGATTATGATTTCTGCATAGAACGCGGAAAGATAGAATGTACCATAGTGCTGTCAGAATTCTTCCACGATCTGCATGAGGCCATCGGTGATGAGATCGACCTGGTGACAACGAAATCCGTTAACCAGGCGTTCCTGAACAACATAATGAAGGATGGTGTGCTCATATATGGGTAGGGACACAAAACTTGTGATATTTTCATCGGTATGCGGCATCGAAAGGTGTTTGACGGCATCATCATACACGTTCCCGCGGCAGCCGAAAGCAAAACATGGAACAAAACATATTAAAACATAAAAACGCATGGCCCAGACGAGCCGTACATCAAGGCCGTCATTGGGAGGGACCGCGGAGATGTACGCGGTAAAAAGACGGTGATCTGATGACTTCTGATAAACTTATGGCAAAGCGCAATGTTCCTTTTCAACTGTACGACGTAAAGATACGTTCGGCCGAAGATAAAGACCTCGAGTACATATCGAACGAA
Organism: Methanomassiliicoccaceae archaeon; assembly: GCA_009784745.1. GTDB lineage: Archaea > Thermoplasmatota > Thermoplasmata > Methanomassiliicoccales > Methanomethylophilaceae > Methanomicula. Next base: position 5,796 of record WQXR01000013.1, read on the forward strand.
CTGGGACTGGGATTGTCGACGGACGAGATGCGAACTGTGAAAAAATATTTCGTCGGTGAAAAAAGAGATCCGACCGACATTGAACTGCAGTCACTGGGACAGGCGTGGAGCGAACACTGCTGTTACAAAAGTTCAAAGAAGATACTGAAAGAGTACGTTTTCGGAATAGACCACAAGGATGTGATGTCACGCGGCGACGCAGGTGTCATGAGATTTGACAAGAAGCACGGATATGCGCTCAGGATCGAAAGTCACAATCATCCGTCGGCGGTGGAACCGTACGGAGGTGCCGCCACCGGCGTCGGCGGTATATTACGGGACGTGGTATGCATGGGAGCCGAACCCATAGGCATCGTCGACCCGTTCTGTTTCGGAATGATAGATACAAAACAAAAACTTCCGAAGGGAACGAAGCATCCTAAAGAATTATTGGAGAGGGCGGTCGCAGGCGGAGGGGATTACTGCAACATCGTGAAAGTTCCGGCGATATCGGGAGCATTCTTCTTTGACGAACGATACACAGGAAATTGTTTAGTTAACGTCGGTGCGTTAGGCATCGTCAAGAACAAGGAACTCAGGAACAATTTCGTCGGCGGTCCGGACGAGATATTCATCTTGTGCGGAGAACCGACCGGACGTGACGGCATTCACGGCGTCAATTTTGCGTCGATGGACCTTTCCGCAGCAGCGGAGAACAAGGGTGCGAAGCACGGCGTAAGCCCAATACCGAAACGTTTTGTTCTCGCGGCGACGCTGGAAGCGAACAAGGCAGGTCTCGTCACCGGTATGAAGGACCTCGGAGGCGGAGGATTATCATGCGTAGTAGGCGAGATGGCATTGGGAGCCGGATGCGGCTCGGAAGTTCGTTTGGACAAGGCTCCGCTGAGAGAGAAGGACATGGACCCGTGGGAGATATGGGTGTCCGAAACACAGGAAAGGATGATGCTTGCGGTCAAAGAGAAGAATGTTACCAAAGTTCTCAGAATATTCAAGAAGCACGGTGTGCCCGCGGTCGTCGTCGGAAAGAGTACGAATGTTCCGAGAACAAAGATATTCTGGAAAAAGGAATTGATATTCGACATGGACCTTGAGTTCCTTACCGGCGGTCCGATGTACAGCCGCCCGTATACGGAACCGAAGGTATCGACGAAAGCGAATGAGAAGATACCCGCTCTTCCGTCGAACAATGACGTGATACTTGCTTTGCTCTCGGATCTTAACATATCGTCGAGAGAGTGGGCGATAAAGAAATTCGAGAAGAAAGGGTTAAAAGCGTCAGCAGGCCCGACAGCGGGCGACGGCCCGGGTGATGCCAGTATACTGACGCCTGTTGAAGGGAACCCGAAGGGATTGGCGGTAACGGTAGGATGCAACCCGTGGCTTGTCGCGGAGGACCCGTACCGCGGAAGCAAAGGATGCATTGATGAAACATGCAGAAATCTTGTTGCGGTCGGTGCAAGGCCGCACGCGTTCACCGATTGTCTGAACTTCGGAAATCCGGAAAGGCCAGATCGTTTGGGCGAGTTAAGGGAATCGGTAAGGGGACTGGGCGAAGTGGCCAAGTTCCTCGGTGTACCGATACCGTCCGGTAATGTAAGTTTATACAACGAATCATCGAACGGCGTGTGTATATTACCGACGCCGATGGTCATCGGTACCGGATTGATAGCCGACAGCAGCAAAGCGGTGAGCGCCGACCTGAAAGGAAGAGGAACATCGCTGTTCCTCATCGGCGATACGAAAGATGAGATGGGCGGTTCATTGCTGTTCAGGAAATTCGGCGGCACCGGCGGGGACGTTCCGGATGTTGATCCGGATAACCTGAAGAAACTGATGACAAAGATGCTGAAGGCAATGGATCAAGGTCTCGTCATGAGTTGTCACGACTGTTCCGACGGAGGATTCGCCGTAGCGATGGCAGAGATGTGCATCGCCGGAAATATCGGTGCATCCATAGACCTGTCAAAGATAAAGGGAACGAACACCGTGAAGATGTACTCCGAAAGCAACACCAGATGGATAGCGGAAGTTGCGAAAGCGGATGCGGACAAGTTCAAGAAACTGGTGGGAAAGAGAGCAAAGCTCATCGGAAAGACAGGAGGTCCGCGGTTGAAGATAAAGAACATCGCCGATATCTCGGTCAAAGAGATGAAAGCGGCGTGGACGGCACCGATAGGAAAGATAATGAAGAACTGACCGTAAACTGCGGTCTATGTTCATCCGTTACGGATACGATCAAGGTAACTGAGGCATCATCTGATAAATTTCATATCTGTTGATGAGTTGCATAGGATCATCCTTCACCAGCGAAGCGGCGTGCTCAGCGGAATCCGCTGTCAGAACGGAAAAGCCGAACGCCGCGTTCGGCTTCAGTATCGGTCCCGATATTATTCCTCGTCCCTCGTCAATAAGCACCCTCCAGAATTTCCGGTGCTCTTCCACTATCTTTTTTTCATCATCGCTCAGATCCCTCGGGAATGTCGGTCTCGGATTCGGAAATATCACGGCAAAATATTTTACTTCGTCGTTCTGCATGTTTTGTGATTCGCCGTTTGATATATTTACCTTTTCGTTCCCGTGCGCATATGTTTTGACAAGCAGTTATCCTTACAGTAAGGATGATCTGTTTTCAAAACAGTTGATCTTCAGGAACGGAAAATAGATAAACAAAATGAAGATACCGTATCACAGACAGCCGTCAGTCATCATATGGAGGTATTTGATTGAAGTTAGATACAGGGGTTCCCGATCATGTGAAGATCGCATCGTTCATATTTCTCGATGAATACAGATCAAAGAATCACGATGACCCGAGCGGGATCGTGTACAACAAATTCATGACCCTCCTCAATTCCGAGTTGAAGAAGGATAAGATCGATATCCGTCTGCCTCACTGCTGGTACAGGTGGGGTGATGAAGTTGTAAGATACCATATGCCGTACCTCTATTGGAATCATGATGATCCGAGATATACGACCGTCCTGTGGAAAGGAAAAACTCCGAGATACAACGTCAATGATCCGACGGTCTCGGAAATAAAGAGTTTCTCCGGTAAATTCATTGATCTGTATTCAGGCCCCGAAGGGGCGGAAATGGCAATAGACAAGGTCTATGAGAAGGCCCCTTTCAAATTTCAGAACGAGTACCGCAAGATAAGAGAAAGCTTGAAGATAACGAAGAGCAAGATCCCTCCGGATAACTACATAGGGTCTGTTCTGATGCCGTTGTTCGAGAACGCAATGAGGGTCTTTCCCAAAGAATTCTCCTCCGTCAAAGGCACTAAAGAGGATTTCGAAGAGGTCTTCAAAATGGCCGCGGAAAGAGGCGGAACAATTCAGGAACTGTTCGAAATGGCAGAGGATTTCTGGTTCTTTTTCTGTTACCATCTGAGACTTAACAAAAAGTGTCACGAGAACGTTCCGATATCCACACTGGATATATGGGAAGAAATGATATCTTGGGAAACAGAGATGTATGAGCGCGGTCTGCAGAACAATGTCCGCGAATTCTATGACGGATGTCCTGAGAACCCGGTCGCGGATCGATTGCTGGAGAATTGGAAAAAGGATACGGATGAATTTGAGAGGCTGCTTAATAAATATCCCGACAATCTGGATGAACTCCTGTACGGAAAGGACAGGTAGCGCAGATGTCAGATCATAAACCGCCTCTTCTCATGGACACGTGTGCACTGAACAAAGATTTCCTGAAATGGCTGAGAACGTACAATGCAACCAAATCGATATCTTCCGTCACATATATGGAACACCTTATCTACATGGTCGGAACGAAGAAGGTGTCGGAGGATGATGTTAAACAGATACTCAGATACGCAGGGATATCCATACAGCCGTTCGGCAGTATCCAGGCGGAATACGCATCGGAATTCATGATCCAACGAACGGCAGAAAGATGCAGAACGTGTAACAAGATAGATTGGAACGATTGCATGGTCGCGGCGCACGCACCCATCGCTCCCACGGTACTCGTAACGGAGAATGTAAAAGACTTTCCGTATTTGGATGGGCGTGTGGTGACTCCTCAGGATGCCATGAAAAGGTACGGGCGCAGATATTGAGCGCACGGAAGACGGCGAGATAGGAAAAGGATCTTTGCTGTACAACAAGGATCGGCAAACGTGTTGCCCTCGCATGAGGTAAATACACATCACTGTTAACAGTCTCCGGAGGCAGTCAAATTTCAGTCACAAACCGTTCCCGAACGAGATGTTCTGCCGTCTGCAAAACGGTCAATTCAGGTCTTCCGTATCAGTCGTCAATTCGCCAGTTAATGATTGGCGAATTTGATGGCATACCAAAAAATCAAAATTCCCAGTCATTAACTGGTAAATTCGAAAAAGAAAGATCCGGATCTCCGATCTTCTGTTCGTCAGCAATTGGCTAGAAATCATCCAGCCAATCGTCCAGCGTGCAAAAAGCCGGCCGCGTATGATGTTAGTGAGGTCAGCCGAACGTATCATCAGATTGTGTCGACGCGTCTACACAATCAATGAAAGATGCGACAACAAGTTATGTATCTCAGAATGGAGTTGAGAACATTTGCCTATCATTTGCTTGTTGCGATTCGAAAATATGGTTTTCGTAGGAATTACATCGAATCATGGCAATAATTTTGAGTATTTTCTATGATTTTCAATGATTATTAACGAAATTCGAATTTCAACATTCGACCGACATTTGACGGGCGTTTGCCTGACGTTTGCTTCAACGATCAAAAAGGGTAAGCAATGCCTACCGGATTCGGGAAAGAGGCAGAACGTCAAGACAAACACTTGTTGATTGCACATTATCCATCCATGTTGAGTTGGGCACACTGCTTGTGTCCCGGTCTCGAAATAATACCTATCGTGTTCACGGTCTCGATCCATTTTTGCGGTGACATGGTAAATGCGTTCGCCCCGGACCGTATCATAAACCGGTCGACTTCGACCAGTTTGGTGTTCGGGTTGTACATTGATTCCCGTCCTTCCGTGAAACGGAAAATAACGAACAAGTAAAAAAAGGAAACGAAAAGGAAAGGAACGGAGAAAACGATCCCTGCGATGAAGGAGATTTTCACATACATACACATTTAAAGTGACATTTAAAGTGACATTTAAAGTGACATTTAAAGTGACATTGATCTAAAGGCCATCTCTATCATATGTGTTTGTCGCTTCCCATCTTCCTGTCTTCTTACTGCCTACTCTGCGGATCAGACCCATACTCATCAGACTTTCGGTCGCTCTTTTAATGGTTCTGTCTGTCAATCCGTAAGATCTCGCCATGCTCTCTGCAGTAGAGAATCTGCCTTCAAGTATCGCTTTGTAGACCTCCGTTTCCGCAGGCGTCAGACCATCGATACCGACAGCGGACGCTTTTCCGTCGCGACCTTTGTTATCAGCCTCACCCGGTCCGAAGGACGGGTCAAAAACTTTCGGACGCAGTAACACAACCTTGAACAATGCACCCATATTATCGAACACCGGATCTTTGAGGCCGTACTCTCTGCAAAGTCTCCTCATCTTCCCCATTCCGGATCCCCAGCCCTCCGTTACGCCGGCCGTCCTGAACACATTCGTCAATATAGGATTCCTGCTCATCGTTCCTCCCGCAAGAGCCTCTTCCAAACACAATCCTGACGGCATGTTCCCTTGAGACATCACCTCGATCCTGTCATCGAACACCGCCACCAGCGTCCTGCCCTCGATCTGAATGTAGTTACGATGACAGACGGCATTTGCGACGGATTCTCTTATTGCCCCTTCCGGCATCTCATGCACATCCTCGTTCGCTATCGATCCTTTATTTCAATGTTAAACCCATCTTCCAGATATTCCGTGATCTTCTTCGACGCGTCTCCCATAACTATTGTGTCGCCATCAGCGACATATTTTTCGTTTGATAAGTATGGTTGTTCATGACCTGAACAAAAATCTTTTTCATCCCGTAGAGCATTGGCGAATCCGGTATCATGGTGTACGAGTCCGAATCGTCAGAGTGGAAAAGATCGTGGTCAGATAAGTGTTACAAAACGCTCGCAGCATTCAGCAATGGCCGCGGTGGGACAACGATAATAGGCAAGGATGATGACGGTCGGTATATGGTGTGAAAGATCCGGAAAAACTGATGGAAGATATACCGAACGGCGTGAAGGACAAACTAAGATTCCTTCCCGTGACGGAAAGATTCTCGGACGGCGGCAAAGAATGCATCTGCGTGATCGTAAGACCGCAGAAACATCCGGTGTATTACGACGGTCAATATTACAGTCGCACAGGAAGTGTCACAACACTGCTGGAAGGTCACGAACTCACCCTCGCACTGATGAAGAGAGAAGGCATCTCATGGACGGATCGCATCGCCGATAACATCAGTATCGGCGACCTTTCCAAGGAAGCGGCGGATTACTTTGTGAACCTTGCGCGAGACAGAGGCCGCATACCTGTCTATGCAGGGTCAGACGATATGAGGGCACTTCTCAAACATTTGGATTTGTTGGATGGTGATGATATCAAGATAGCCGGCGCATTACTTTTTCATCCGCAGCCGGACCACATCGTTCCGGGAACAACGATCGATATCGGCGTATTTTCCGAGGACGGTGCACTGTTGCGCGACGATACAACGGCCGGACCGCTGATCATGCAGCCGGACAAGGCCGTCGAGGTCCTGTATGAGAGATACATTCAGGGAACGTACTACATCGATGGCATGGATCGCAGAATGAGATATGATTATCCGAAAGAGGCCGTTCGTGAATGTGTTATGAATGCCGTAATCCACAAAGAGTATTCACGTTTTCTTCCTGTTACGATAAGAGTGTATCCGGACAGGTTAGAGATATTCAACCACGGAAAACTTCCGGATGGCTGGACCATAGAGAAACTGATAGGGGAACACGGTTCCGAACCGAGAAATTTCAGGATGGCAAAAGTGTTCTACGATGCCGGAAGGATCGAAAAATGGGGCATCGGGATAGGAATGATAATGAGGTCATGCAGGAACGCCGGAATGCCCGATCCAAAGTTTGAGATATTCTCGGACGGATTAAGGGTAACGTTCAGACCGGCCGCGAAACTGAAAATCCATTCCGCGACCGCGAACACCGAGGGCCTGACGCCGTCAGAGAAAAAGGTATACGCTGTGATAGCGGAGGGGAAGTTCACGACGGCAGAAGAGGCGGCATCATCCTTGGGGCTGTCTGTGGTAACTGTCAAAAGAACCACGGTCAAACTCAAAGAGAAAGGTCTGATCCGCAGAACGGGCAGTAAAAAGACAGGAGATTGGGAATCAATATGCGAGATCAACCAATAATAACGACGTATGCCAGTGTGCTTTGGGCACGTCATAGATGATACTTTAACAGATGAAATGATACTTTAAATGATACTTTAAATGATACTTTAAATGATACTTTAAATTACACTTCGAACGATCATAGAACCGCGAACGGACGACCGTTCGCGCACCGGATCCTGTCCCTTCCAACACGCTCCTCTCTCATTATTCCGTCAACATTCGCACCCTTGCCAATCACCGTTAACGACACGTTCACGAGACGTTAACAACACGTTAACAACACCCTCGCAACACATTCACAACACATTCACAACCAACCGTGATACACGTTAAGAAGCACGTATCCTCGCCTTTAAAAGGTGGATTCCCACGTTCTGACGCACCGTTGCATAACAAGAAATCGTTGACAGTACCGTTGGAACATATTCCCGTCCTTCCGTGAAACGGAAAATAACGAACAAGTAAAAAGGAAACGAAAAGGAAAGGAACATAGGACACGATGGTTTCGATTGTGTAATGTATCTGTGATTGTGTAAACTCTGAGCAGATAAAATGAACGGATGTGACTGAAAAAGCGGTATTTTATTCCGATATCGGACGTGAAAGCGTCATTCGATACGCAGTTTGTTCTAAAACAGAGAAAAACAGGAGAGACCGGCAATTGGAATTGTGTAAACTCCCTGCAGGTGTGCGAATCTATTTCAGCGAAGAGAGTGTTGCCTGATGCAGGGATGCAATGGACACGACGGCACCTTCAGAGAACGAGTTGAAACATCTGCTGCACAAATTCCTCCTTGAACCATGTGAAACGGAGGTGTTGGAGTTCAAGAGCGCGAGCAACGACTACAACTTCGACAAACTCGGAAAGTATTTTTCCGCATTGAGCAACGAGGCGAACATACGATCTGCGAGAGAGGGATGGATGATATTTGGTGTGGATGATAAACGTAAGATAATCGGCACAAGGTACAGAGATGATGAAGCATCTCTCAACAGCCTCAGATACGAGATGTCACAGGGAACAGGAGGAATATCGTTTAGAGGAGTTTATGAAATGGAAGCAGAAGGGAAAAGGGTTCTAATGTTACGAATACCCGCCGCCGTTTCAACTCCAACGCTGTTCAAAGGACACGCATATGGCAGGGACGGAGAGAGTCTTCATGCACTGAGCATTGAGAAGATCGATATGATAAGGAGATCGTCCTTTGACTGGAGTTCCGAGGTCGTGGAAGGCGCGACATTAGATGATCTATCGGTCGAGGCGATACGTAAGGCAAGGGACAACTATAAGCAGAGGAATCCAGGCATGGCGGATGACTGTGATTCATGGGATGACCGTACATTCCTCAACAAAGCAAAGATCCTCAAGGGCGGAAAGATAACGAATACAGCCCTCATACTGTTGGGGAAGGACGAATCCGAGCACTTCATCGGCTCCTCAACGAAGATACGATGGAAATTGATCGACAGGGACGGAAGAGATAAGGATTTTGCGATACTCGGTCTTCCGATGTTGATATCTATGAACATCGCCGAATCAAGGATAAGGAATTACACATACAGATTCCTCAGGGCCGATAACATTGCTGTTAACGAAATGTTGGCATACGAACCGTCAACAATAAGAGAGTCCATAAGCAATTCTGTCGCCCACCAGGACTATATGGCAAGAGGGTACATCAATCTGATAGAATCTGAGGATGGATATTTTGAGATATCGAATCTCGGATCCTTCCTTCATCCGTCTGTAGAATCAGTGGTAAGCAGCGATCTTCCGAATGAGAGGTACAGAAATCCATTCCTTGTGGCAGCGATGTTCGGTCTCGGACTCGTGGACACGGTGGGCGGGGGAATAAGAAAGATGTTCGAAAACCAGGCAAAACGGTTCTTTCCGTTACCGGAGTACGACATTTCAGACGGAAGAGTAGGACTCAGGATATACGGCAGAATGACCGACAGGGATTATTCACAGACACTGGCGGGAAACACAGGCATCAGTATTGAAGAGACGATAATGCTCGATAAGATCAGAAAAGGCGTAAGACTGGATGAGAAAGAGGTAGAGGTGCTGAGGAAAAAGAATCTAGTCAAAGGGCGCAGTACAATGCTGAGGTTCAGTTACGGAATACCGACAATATCAGATGTCACGGTCGGCGGAAAATCGGTAATTGTGAGAATAGATCTGAAAGAAGAGGTACTGAACGTCATAAGTTCAAGCGGGCCGGTCAGCAGAGCGGATATAGGACGCATACTGTCAGACAGAATGCAGAGCGGCATGACGGATACACAAAAAAGGGACAAGATATCCAATGTCGTAAGGGATCTTTGTAACAGCGGCGTGATAAAAAATGTTGGCTCGCCGAAAAGAGCAAGATACGTTCCGGCAATTCGATAAGGAAGACAACGAAAGGTACGTGAAGGGAGAACAAGAGTAGGAGGCGAAGGTGGGTATGTTGAGCAGAGACATCACCCGGCCGCCGCCGGGTGATGTGTCCTTATCTGCACCGGATCCCGTCCCTTCCAACACGCTCCTCCTTCATTATTCCGTCAACATTCGCACCCTTGCCAATCACCGTTAACAGCACGTTAACGAGACGTTAACGACACGTTAACAATGTGTTAACAACACGTTAACAACACATTCACAACCAACCGCGATACACGTTAAGAAGCACGTATCCTCGCCTTTAAAAGGTGGATTCCCGCATTCTAACGCGCTATTATATAGCAAGAAATCGTTGACAGTACCGTTGGAACATATTCCCGTCCTTCCGTGAAACGGAAAATAACGAACAAGAAAAAAAGGAAACGAAAAGGAATGGAACGGAGAAAACGATTCCTGCGATGAAGGAGATTTTAATAACGTAGACATACTCTCGGGCACGGGGCACTCACAAAACAGATACATCGTGTGCATGGCAGGTCAGAGGTATCTAAGATGGTCAGGAAGACAGACAAAAGCGGCAAGAGAGATATGACCGTAGTATCAGACACGGCAGCGAGTATGGAAACCAGCGAGTTCTTTGATAACGTTGCAACTGTCATCGAACAAGCCCGCGGTTTTGTCGGCAGGACGGCAGATCTGACAATGAGTGTAACATATTTCGAGATAGGGCGCATGATCTTTGAAAGGGAACAAGGCGGTAAAGAGCGAGCAGGTTACGGACAAAAATTGATAAGGGGTCTGTCTGAGTTTCTGACAACAAAATTCAAAAAAGGTTTTTCATTGACAAATCTGAAGAATGCCAGAACATTCTACACAGCATACAGGGGTAGAATAGGTCAGACATTTTCTGACCAATCGTCCAGCGGGCAGAAAAGCCAGAAATTGTCTGGCCAATTGTCGACGGAGCAAGGAATATATATTCAGCAGGTACCCCCGACCGAAGCCCGCGGTCACGAGATCATGAAGCAGGCGGCACAGTTATTCAGGCTCGGATGGTCGCATTATACATTCCTGATGCGGATAGAGAACGAGGACGAACGCCGTTTTTATGAGATAGAGGCGGAACGTGAAGGGTGGACATACCACCATTTGAAGCGACAATATCACAGCAGTCTGTATGAACGGCTCGCTCTGTCGAAGGATAAGAAAGAGGTAATGCGCCTCTCGCGTGAAGGCCAAACGGTGGAAAAGCCGCGAGATATCCTGAAAGACCCGCTCGTGCTGGAGTTCCTCGGAATGGCGGAGGACTCATCATACAGCGAGACCGATCTGGAATCGGCCATAATTTCCAAATTACAAGCGTTCCTGCTTGAATTGGGCAAAGGTTTCTTGTTCGAGGCCCGTCAAAAGCGATTCACCTTTGACGATCAATCTTTCTTTGTCGATCTCGTATTTTACAACCGTTTGCTGCAATGCTACGTTCTGATCGATCTGAAGGGTGAGGAACTGAAACACCAGGACCTCGGTCAGATGCAGATGTATGTCAATTATTTTGACCGTTTCGTCAAAAAGGATTTTGAGAAGCCATCGATAGGGATACTGCTATGCAAAAAGAAAAACAGCAACATAGTCGAATTGACACTGCCGCAGGATGCACAGATATATGCTTCCGAATACAGTCTCTATTTACCGGGCAAGGCAGTATTGCAACACAAACTCGTTGAATGGATAAAGGAGTTCGAGGACGAACGCGGCACAGATAAATGATCGTGGAAGAGGAACAGGGCGGAAAGGCCCGTGCCGAGTACGGGCGCGGATCACTCAAGGAATTATCAAAATATCTAACCAGCCGTTTCGGCAGAGGATTTTCCGAAACGAATCTCGGGAACGCGAGGCAATTCTATCAGACCTATTCTCTGTCAATTCCCCAGTTATTAACCGGTGAATCATGCGGAACACCTGAAAAACAAATTCCCCGGTTATTAACTGGTGAATCTGAAAAGGGTCACTTGACAAAAGGCCAGACATTGCTTGACGTTTTCAAAATAAGCCGGACGCATTATATCGTCCTGATCAGGATCAAGAACGAGGACGAACGCCGTTTCTACGATCGAGACGATAAATAACGATTGGACGGTCGATGAGCTCAAAAGGCAATACAACAGCAGCCTGTACGAACGTTTGGCGCTTTCGCGGGACAAGAAAGAGGTCATGAGACTGGCGAAAGAGGGCCAGATGATCGAAAAGCCGCAGGATATATTGAAGAATCCGCTTGTGCTGGAATTCCTCGGTATGGCGGAGGATCCGGCGTACAGCGAAAATGACCTAGAGTCCGCGATCATATCCAAACTGCAGAATTTCCTACTCGAATTGGGCAACGGATTCCTGTTTGAAGCACGCCAGAAACGATTCACCTTTGAAGAGCAGTCGTTCTTCGTAGATCTCGTATTTTACAACCGTCTGCTGAACTGTTATGTATTGATCGATCTGAAGACCAAGGAATTGAAGCACCAGGACCTCGGACAGATGCTTATGTACACCAACTATTTCGACCGCCATGTGAAAAAAGCGGATGAGAAACCGACCATCGGCTATCTCCTGTGCCGTGAGAAGAATGACAGCATCGTTGAACTTACGCTTCCGGAGAATTCGAA
>WQXR01000014.1 GCA_009784745.1 Methanomassiliicoccaceae archaeon
CTTCAGAGCAACAGTATGATTTTCTCCGGCCGCGATCATCATGAGATCGCCTGGTATCGGCGGCGTTGTGTCCGCTTCCGCCGATATCGTCGACGATGACCATTCCGCGTCCGTATCGTTATCGAACGATATGAACGGCAACACGGAGAATACCATTATCGCTGTCACAAAAAACGCTAAGAACAATTTACCTTTGTTCAAAGAGGGGGGGGGGCAAATTCTATTCATTGCTTTTACCTTCGTTAGTAAATATATCTCATCCATGAATATAATAAAACTTCTGTTGTCGTTCTCCTGCTTCGCAGGTAAAGATATCATCTTTTTCGGAAAAGATCATGATATTGGGCATATATCCGAGCGGAAGTGAACAAACTCTCATAAGGATAATATACCAAGGACGCTGATTCGCCGCCGTATGAGTCTGCTGTCCGCTATTCCGAAAGTTATCGTAATGGTGATGCAGATATCCGTTGTTGCGTTGGTGTTGCTTGCTACCGTACCTGTATTGTTCGGTCTGCAGGTGACCGATATCGAGATGGATGAGGATTCTCTGAAAATAGACGAGAACGGCGTGAGTCTTTATCTCAAAGTAGATTTCAATGCTTCCATCTATTATGATATCACCGGTTCCGTGAAGGTTGACCTGATATCCGGTAATGACAGAATATCCGTCTACAACTGGAACGGTGTTGTTGATAAGAACGGCGAATCATCGATAATCATTGATGAAAGATTATCATGGGCTGCGCCCGTATTGATATTGTTGCTTTGTGCCGATGATCGTGAAAATACCGTATTAAAAGTTGATGCGAGGATCTCAACACTGGGAGGAATGATGTCCGCCGTTGCCAAGGCGGACATGAACCTCGGTAACGTATTGGGAATGAGCACATCGAAACTTACGTTCACACACATCGGCGCTGCCGATGTTGATAATTGCAACGGGATCTCCGCCGAGATCGATGTTGACGAATCATCTGTGCTCGGAGAACTTTTAGGTAACTTCATCGGCGGTATCGACTTAAGCGATCTGGATGATCTGAAGGATTATATCAGCCTCCTTGACATGAATGAATTGATGGGAGATCTCGATCTTGCCGCATTGGCGGATCTGTTCAACGCTGTCATACTTTTAGGATGGGACGGTTCCCCGAAGGACATCAACATCGGCGGAGATATGTGGGCCATCGAAGGATTCGATAACGGTGGCGGAATAATTACAACGGTCATCATGGACGACGGCGCCGGCACCAGAGTGATAATTCATTATAACAACGCCGGAGACGTCATCGGCGCGGAAATGATAACAAGTGATATGGCGATAGGCGTAACGTACGTCGGCGGAAAGGCCAGAAGCGCAACGGTCGAAACGGATGATGCTTTGCTTACGCTGACATTCGACGGTTCCGAGAACATTACCAAAGCGGTAATGGTGACCGGCGATACGATCCTTACCGTCGAATTCGACGCTGCCGGAGATCCGGCGACAGCATCCATGGAGACCAACATGGGCGGTACGAAAATAACGCTCAAATACGATCTTGTCGCCAATAAGATAAGCGCGAAACTCGGCGTCGATATCGGCGGTGTTGTACTGGATGTCGGTATGATATTTGACGTCGATGATGAAACGGTAAAGATAACAATCGGAATGAACGGCGGTGCGAACAAACTGATAACGTTCCTGAACACCGCCGCAGGCAAGGCTCCAGCCGACCCAGGTTATATACCTAAGGAACAAGCAGACATGATGATCCAGATCATCAAGATATTATACGGACGGGGAGCGATACCATGACGTTAAAGGACGACATATTGGAGGATTTCTCTCCGAAGAACGGCTCTCTGTTAGGTGCGTTCATTTCATTCCTAATTACAACAAGCATCTTTGTCATAATTCCGTTCCTCATCTTCAATTTCCTGTTCGGAGCGATGGCAGATATCGATATTGAAGAATTGAAGGATATCATGGGCGGCATCGGCGATGTTATCGACGGCATGTGGGATTTTGCTTTTAATCTGATGAAATACGCTATTCCGTTAGTTCTTCTTTCCATTCCGGCCGGTTTCTACCGACCCGGAAGTTATGCCCGTATTCCTTTCAAGATGCTTTACGCTATGTATCTGGCTGCATGGATGTGGATCGCCTCCAGAGGCGGAATATTCGAGATACCCATAGACGATTCCTTTTTTGAAGGTCTTTCACAACTCGGATTATCAATAGGCATAGACGTAAGATACATTGTTTACGTTACGGTAATGATATGCTTCGCAAAGATGTTCCTTGCTTTCTCCGAGTTCGGAGGACACAGGAAGAAGTATCTTGAGAAGATAGAAAAGAAAAAGGATAAGATGTCCGAGAGAAAAGCAAGAAGACTCTCGGAATGATAATAATAACAACAAAATAACAGAATACCTTTCTTTGAAGCGTTAGTATTAAAATAAGAAGTCTTTTTCGGGATGATCACATGGGAATCAACATCGCAATAAACGAGACACAATGCGCGAACGCTTTGTGCGGCAAATTTAAAAAGAATATCTTATCGGTGCTTGTCGATGATCCTTTGAAATATGGGGATGCAGCTGAATACGAAATATTTATTCCGATCGAAGATGCTCTTTCTCATTTCAGCGATAAAGAGGACTTCATTAAAAGGAATAAGATAAGGGAAGAAACAACGATATTGTATCTTGACCGTCTGAAAGATGATAATGATCGCAAACTTCTTGAAAAGGTCGTTGAACGTACGTATACCGGTTGGGTAAATGTCTCCAAAGTAAATGATGATATGAAAGATGAATTGCTCTCATCCTCTTCAACATCGGAAGGTGTGCAGACAGAATGGGATATGTTCTCCTTTGAAGAGATGGGTGACATATGCGGCAGATGCAAATTATCATGGGATAAGGGAAGAGGTTGTGTCGGGTCCTTTGGACCCGATAACGGAAACCTTCCCGAAATTGCATCAAAGGCAGGTTGCAAAATGACGGCATCCGTTCCTGATGGTGTCTCTTCAAAGCGTGTTTACACGAAAGAGGATGCTTTGCTGCTTCTGAATGAGATACCGATACTTCGTAACGCGTTGGAAAAAGAAAGTAAACTCGCAGTTCGCAGATATTCGGGCACCGTCGAACGTTTAGAAGCGGTCGCCAAAATATCAATTGAAGAAGGGTGCGGGTTCAGGTTCTTCTGATATCGTATATATCAGATCACCTTATGTGGGAAACGATGATATCGGAAACTGACGAAATGCAGGACGCACTGCACAAGGAGATGGAACTTCTCAAAGCACGTTTGGCTGTTGCGGAACAGCAGCGCCTGAGCGGTGTGAAGAACTATTCGCTTGATGATGCCGAGAAGATGATGAGAGACATCGTTGATTCGAAACGTAAGAACGGGGGCGGAGAGAACACGTCGCATATTGAGCGCTGACCATCACAAAAATACCTGTTTTTCTTTAAATATTACCAACTTCGTATCATATTTCCGCCTTTTTAAACCGAAAAGATGCGTACTTTTTTATATAACTGCATAATTCGTTTATTTTCTGCGATTAGCGTCTTTAACAATCGATATATCTACGAATTTCGAAAAACAGTAGAAGGAATACACATGTTTAATATAGTGGAACGTTACTCCATGGTTCGGGACATCCGCTGAAGGATGTTCTATTTGAAAGGGGGACATTGATGACACCTGACGGATCAAAGGGACTCTATCCGCCCTCGGACGAGTATCGTAAGAGTGCGGTCATCAAAAGTGCGGAAGAATATGAGAAGATATACAACGCATCGATAGAGGATCCCGTAGCGTATTGGACTAAAGAAGCGGAACAGATAGAATGGTTCTCCAAGGATTGGAAGGACGCATTCACGTGGAACAAGAGGACAAGCGAGTTCACATGGTTCAAAGGCGGCAAACTGAACGTTTGTTATAACTGCCTTGACAGACATGTGAAGAACGGCCTCAAGAATACTGCGGCGATCATCTTCCAGGGAGAGGAAGATGATGACGTTAAAGTATACACATACGGACGTTTACTGAACGAAGTGGAAAAATTCGCGAATGTTCTGAAGAGCAAGGGAATAAAGAAAGGCGACAGAGTTGCCGTTTATTTACCGATGATACCGGAACTTGTTATCACGCTTTTAGCATGCACCAGGATCGGTGCGCTTCACAGTGTCGTTTTTGCAGGATTCAGTTCCGAAGCGATCTATAACAGAGTTGCGGATTGTAAGGCAAAACTCATGGTAACGTCGGACGGAAGTTTCCGTGCCGGAAAGAAGATAGACATGAAGGGCAAGGTCAACGAAGTTCTTGAAAAAGATACTGACATCAAGACGGTCATCGTTGTAAAGCGTACGAACGCGGAGATCTTCATGGAAGATGACCGCGACGTATGGTGGCACAAAGAGATGGCAAAGGCGCCGGAAAGATGCGAACCCGAGATAATGGATGCCGAAGATCCTTTATTCCTGCTCTACACGTCAGGAACAACAGGGAAGCCGAAGGGTATGGTGCACACGAACGGCGGATACATCGTCGGTGCATATTCTTCATACAAATACGTGTTCAACTACCGTCCCGGGCAGATACACTGGTGTACCGCCGATATAGGATGGATAACCGGTCATACGTACATCCTGTACGGCCCGCTTTCGTTCGGTGCCACGACGTTATTATTCGAAGGAGTTCCGAACTATCCCGAAGAAGATCGTTTCTGGCAGGTCGCCGAGAAATGGAAAGTGGATCTGTTCTACACTGCGCCTACGGCGCTGAGAATGATCAGAAAGAGCGGCGACGAGTGGATAAAGAAGCATGATCTCTCAAGTTTGAAGATGCTCGCAAGCGTAGGCGAACCGATCGACGCGGACGTTTGGAAATGGTATCATACCGTCATCGGCGGAGGAAGATGTCCTATATCCGATACATGGTGGCAAACAGAGACCGGAAGCATAATCATTGCGCCGATGACCGGTGCGTTCGATCTGAAACCGGGATCAGCAATGAAACCGCTGCCTGGTATCGAGACAACTGTGCTCAGGGAAGATAAGACAGAATGCGACGTCGGCGAGAGCGGAAGTCTGTATATCACGAGACCGTTCCCGTCGCTTGCAAGAACAATATGGAACGATCACAAGAAATTTGTTGATCTTTACTGGTCAGCGGTGAACGGATATTACCTTACCGGCGACGGTGCGAAGATCGACCCTGACGGCGATCACTGGTTGTTAGGACGTGTGGATGATGTCATAAGCGTCGCAGGCCACAGGATAGGTGCGGCGGAAATTGAAGCGGCGCTCATATCGCACAGAGCTGTTGCGGAAGCAGCCGTTGTTCCTGTTCCGGATGAGATAAAAGGCGAAGCGATATACACATTTGTTACGCTCAAGAACGGCTTTGTCGATTCGGATGAACTGAAAAAGGAACTTATCAACCAAGTTCGTAACGTCGTCGGCCCTATCGCAACACCGAAAACGATACAGATATCATCGGGATTGCCGAAAACGCGCAGCGGCAAGATCATGCGCCGGATATTGAGAAAAATAGCCGGCGGCGGTAAGTACGATGATCTCGGGGACACGACAACATTACTTGATCCCAAGATAGTGGAATCGCTTATCGAAGGCAGAAAGTAAAACAAAAACAGGGACGAGTTCCCTTTTTTTTCATTTTTTAACATCGTTAGAAGTTGTATATTTCTGACAAAAGATTGTAAAAATCTGATAAAACAGATAATATATCAGATAAACAATATAATAAATAAGATAAAACAGATAATATATCAGATAAAAAATATAATAAATAAGATAAAACTTAAATATGTGTTATTTGGTATATTAGCATGGATCTGATATTTGACGGTAATCTCTGCCTGAACAAAGAGGACATGTTCTTTGAAGCGAAATCAGCGATCAAAGGCATTCCCATGAGCACATGGGAATCATATTCTGCATTTGCCAATTCATTCGGAGGTGTTATTATTCTCGGCCTTGATGAAAAAGACGGTGCACTGGTGGTAGGCGGTGTTAAAGACACGAAGAAGATCGTGAACGAAATATGGAACACCGTTAACAACCCGCAAAAGATCAACTGCAACATCCTGAGGGCGGACGATGTGAATGTTACAGAACATAACGGAAAAGAGATCATCACCATTAACGTTCCGCGCGCGGACAGACACGACTGTCCCGTATACATCAATAATGATCTGTACGGAGGTACGTTCCGTCGGAACGGACCAAATGATCATCGTTGCAACAGACCTGAGATCGCAAGTATGGTACGCGAAAGTGCGGACATGCCTCTCGATGCGTCAGTTCTTGATGATTTTGATATGAATGATATTGATCTCGATACACTTTCAAGATACAGAACATTCATGAGACTGGGCGACGAGAAGCATCTTTGGAATACTGTCCGTGATGATGAATTCCTCAGGCTCATCGGAGCCGTGAAGAAAGATAAGAACGGAGAACTGCGTCCGACAATGGCCGGTCTGCTCATGTTCGGCCACGAGTATAGGATATCCTGCGAATTGCCTGATTATAAATTAGATTACATGGAATACATAAGGTCCGGGGCGGAATGGGAACATCGTATCATTTCCGGCGATGGCCGATGGAGCGGAAATGTATTTGATTTTTACATGAATGTGGCGAACCGTTTGTCCGTATCTGTGAACCGCCCGTTTTCCATAGGCGGTGACTGGAGAAGGATCGATGACACGGATATAGATAAGGCGCTCAGAGAATCGCTGATCAATGCGCTGGTCCATACGGATTACAGAGGTCGCGCAGGCATCAGAATGGAAGTGCGGCCTGATGTTGTTATCGTGCGGAATCCCGGACTGTTCCGCATACCTATACGGACAGCAAAAGAAGGCGGATACAGTGATCCGCGCAATCCGACCCTTGCGAAGATGTTCTCATTGATCGGCGCGGCTGAAAGAGCGGGTAGCGGACTGTACCGCATAATGGAAACATGGAAGAATAACGGCCTTGAATCCCCTTTGATAGAGGAGGATCTTGAACCGCCGTCCGTGCAGATCATACTCTCTATGAAAGCAGATCCCCGAACATCCGTGATATCAGAGGAGAACAGGATAATCAATATCATGGCTACGGACGGCAACGTATCGATAGAAAAAATATCTCAGATGACGGGGATAACAAAATCCAGGGTCGAAATGAATATAAAGAAACTCAGGGAAGCAGGGAGAGTAAAAAGGATCGGTGAGAAAAGAGGCGGTCGATGGATGGTCGTGTAATGTGATAATGGTCTAAAAATTGTCATTTTATGAAAAAAGATTGTCTAAAAATTGTCATTTTATGAAAAAAGATTGTCTAAAAATTGTCATTTTCTGAAAAAATATGGTCAAAATATTTATGCCAGTTCCGCATTACATGTTTTAAAGTAAATTTGGTATGCCGGTGACTGTTCATGTTAAAGAGAAAGATGATGGATGTTCTTGTTGAATGGAAAATGGAAAATGGCAAGAAATGCCTTTTACTTAAGGGCGCGAGACAGGTCGGAAAGACATTCATAATCAGAGAATTCGCAAAACAGAATTATGAAAGTATCGTTGAGATCAATTTTTTGACGAATCCTGAATTCAAGGATGCGTTCGAAGGCGACCTGAAAATGGATGAACTCATCAAAAAGATATCACTCCGCGACGGATCTCTGAAATTCATACCCGGAAGAACATTACTGTTCTTGGATGAGATACAGGAATGCGGAAATGCGAGGACCGCTTTGAAACCCATTGCGGAAGATGGCAGATTTGATTGTGTCGCATCCGGTTCAATGCTTGGTATCGCATACAAGACAACATCCGTTCCGGTAGGTTACGAAAAACAAGTGGAGATGTATTCGCTGGACCTTGAAGAATTCCTTTGGGCACTCGGATACGGCGACACCGAAATAAGATATATGAAGGAATATTTTGAAAAGGAAGAGCGCGTCCCTGAATTCAGTAACAACGCCTTTTTGGAAAGATCGAGGGAATACGCAATTGTCGGCGGTATGCCTTCGGTCGTTAACATATACGTCGATACGAAAAATTTCGGTCTCGTTCACAGAGAACAGGAGGAGATCATCGCAAGTTATCTGGACGATATCTTAAAATATGCACCGATAAGCGAGAAACCGAAGATAAGGAACTGTTATCTTTCTGTTCCGGCGCAACTGATGAAAGAAAATAAAAAATTTCAATATTCTTTGGTGAAAAAAGGTTCCGGTTCAAAGGACTTCGAAGGCAGTCTGGAATGGTTGAGGGACGCGGGACTTATCAAGTTCTGTTATAATGTCTCATCCCCTGTCTTTCCGCTGCCTGCATATAATGAGACGGGATACTTCAAAGTGTATCTTACCGACATAGGGATACTGAACGCAATGTACGGCTTTGATATGAAAGCGGAGATCTATGATAACACACTGAAGGGATACGCAAAAGGCGGCATCTATGAAAGCCTCATCGCTGATATTCTGATAAAGAAGAATATCCCCTTGAATTATTACAAACCGAGCGAAGGGCAGCAGGAGATAGAATTCCTGCTTACCGATAAAGGATCGGTCATTCCGATGGAAGTGAAATCCAAGAACGGAAAGACCGTTTCTCTGAATGAATTCATAGAGAGATTCAAACCCCCGTATGCGTTGAAACTCATTTCAGGAAATTTAGGCAGAGAAGGAAAGAAACTTACGATCCCGCTGTACATGGCGATGTTCGTGCGCAGTACGGACGGCGTCAGAAATAATGGAAATTGAATAGAGCCTTTCAGGCTCCGCTTTTCATTCCTATTTTCACTGCGGCCATGTTGTTATCAAGCAGTTCCTGTTTTCTCGCAGGGATGCTTTTTCTTATGCCTTCGTTGAATGCGTTCTCGGAACAGAATTTTGTTTCTTTGTACAATCTGCCGGCAATGACCATATTGGCCATCCCTTTCAGTCCGTTGTCGGATGCCAGTCTCGTTGCCGGTAAGTATATCGCTTTGACATCCTTTCTTTTTATCTTCGCTTCGACTATGGAACTGTCAACGATTATCATCCCTCCTGATACTACGGTATCTTCAAATTTTTCCAAGGACGGCAGATTCATCGCCACGAGCACATCAGGCGCGGTGACAAGCGGCGACCCTATTGGTGATCCGCTTACGCATACACTGCAGTTCGCGGTGCCGCCTCTCATCTCCGGTCCGTACGAGGGTAACCAAGAAACTTCCTTGCCGTCAAGCATTCCCGCGTATGCGACCACTTTTCCCGTGAACAATATGCCTTGTCCTCCGAATCCTGCCAAAAGAAGGTTCATGCTCATTCTTTCGCCTCCTTTACATCCTTCAGAACGCCCAGCGGATAGTACGCAAGCATGTTGTCCCTTAACCAGTCCAATGATTCCTGCATCGGTAATCCCCAGTTCGTGGGACAGGCGCACACTATCTCGAT
This sequence comes from Methanomassiliicoccaceae archaeon, assembly GCA_009784745.1. GTDB lineage: Archaea > Thermoplasmatota > Thermoplasmata > Methanomassiliicoccales > Methanomethylophilaceae > Methanomicula. The sequence goes on from WQXR01000014.1 coordinate 9,449, forward strand.
GATCGTGTATCCTTTGCCTTCCATCTGATATTCGAATGCTTTTTTGATCGCTTTCTTTGCCGCTTTGACATTCTTTACTGAATCCACGGAAACACGTTGCGCAAGTGCAACACCTTCTAATGTTGCTAACATCTCGCACACCCTTATCGGATGTCCCGCATCTTTCACGCTTCGTCCGTACGGGGTCGTTTGCGTTATCTGTCCGGGAAGTGTTGTCGGTGCCATCTGACCGCCGGTCATTCCGTATATGGCGTTGTTTATGAATATCACGGTAATATTTTCACCGCGTGTCGCCGCGTGCACTGTTTCCGCTGTTCCTATGGCAGCAAGGTCGCCGTCTCCCTGATATGTGAACACGATATTATCGGGAAGCGCTCTCTTTATTCCCGTTGCCACCGCCTGCGCACGACCGTGCGCCGCCTGGACCATGTCGCAGTTGAAATAGTTGTACGCAAAAACAGCACACCCTACCGGTGCTATTCCTACTGTTTTACCTTCAATTCCGAGTTCATCCATCGTTTCCGCGACAAGTCTGTGAACGATACCGTGACTGCACCCCGGACAATAGTGGAACTGTGCCTTCGTTAACGCATGAGGTCTGCTGAAATTCATTCAGATACCTCCTTTGATCTTCTTTATTTCGTTAAGAACTTCAGCCGGCGTCGGTACTACGCCTCCGGTGCGTCCGTAAAATCTTACGTCACGCTTTCCGTTGACTATCAGTTTGACATCATCTACCATTTGGCCTGTTGACATCTCGACGCACAGGAATACTTTTGTTGTCCCGATCTTTGAAAGTATCGCCTTATCGGGATAAGGCCACAACGTTATCGGCCTTATCAGTCCCGCTTTTATGTTCTCTTTCCGAGCAGCATCCACTGCGCTCCTTGATATGCGTGCTGATGCGCCGTATGCAACTAAAATGATATCCGCGTCATCCGTAAGATATTCTTCACATCTTTGTTCATTCTCCTGTATCTCAGCGTAGCGTTCGTACCTTGCTTTGAGTATCGCTTCCATGTTCGGGGGGTCGATGTATAACGAATTGATGACGTTATGCTCTCTTTTGTTCTTATGTCCTGATACCGCCCACGGCTTTTCCTGAACTTTTTTCTCTTCCGAACCCATGACCACGGGTTCCATCATCTGTCCTAACAGGCCGTCAGACAATATCATCGCCGGCATCCTTTCCTTATCACCGAGATCGAATGCGATCGCTCCAAGATCTACCATCTCCTGTACGGTGGACGGTGCGAACACCAGCATCTTGAAGTCCCCGTGCCCCGGAGCACGAGTGGCTTGCCAGTAATCTGCCTGCGAAGGCTGTATGCCGCCTAATCCGGGGCCTGCACGCTGAACGTTAACGATGACCGCCGGAAGATCGGAACCCGCCAGATACGAAAGGCCTTCGGCCTTCAGGCTTACGCCGGGAGAACTGGACGACGTCATCGCACGAACACCTGCTGCTGATGCTCCCAGCACCATGTTTATCGCCGCGACCTCTGATTCCGCCTGTAGATATACGCCGCCTATCTTGGGCATACGTTTTGACATGTGCGCAGCAACTTCTGTCTGCGGTGTTATCGGATATCCGAAGAAATGTCTGCATCCTGCGGCTATCGCCGCTTCCGCCAGCGCTTCGTTGCCTTTCATTAGAACTTTCTCAGACATCTTGATCAGCCACCGTTATCACTACATCGGGACACATTATCGCGCATGACGCACATCCTGTGCATTTTTCCGATCCGGTCATGTGCGCCGGATGGTACCCTTTACCGTTTATCTTGTTCTTGTTCAGCGCTATTATCTTTTTCGGGCATGAGATGACACACATCTCACAACCTTTGCAGAGATCCTCGTTTATCGACACTTTCGGCATCTTTATTCTCCTTTTTCCCAGACGGTCGTTACATAAACATCTATCGGATAAAAATTTTCGTTCTCTTTTAACTTATTTATCATGTTTCTCGGAACGGTCGAGAATAATAAAGGTATCTTTGCGATCTCAGATACTTCTTTTGCATACGGTACAGAATCTGTTATTGTCGATACCGTCGTGAACTCTTTGAGATGTGAATTGTTCACTATCGCAGTAGCTTTCAGTTTGCACGCTTTTTCGATATCCTTCATCATATCCGCGGAATCTGAAGGAACTGACGTAAAAGGACGGTACATGTTCGTCACGTAGAACATCTCGTAACCTTTTTCTTTTATCATGTCGGAAAATCTACCCAGCGCGGTAGCGCCCGCATCGTCACCGCCTGCGTCAATTATCACTGTGTCATCGGAATCGAATATCATCTGCAACGCCGGCAGTGCCAACGATTCTACGTTCGTACAGGCGAATGCTGATGATATCACATTTATTCCGTTCTTTTTCAGTATGTCCGAATATTCGGACGATGTGAAATAAGGATTAACAAGATCCATGTCAACTAACGTTACGTCATTTCCGTTCCTTGCTTCATCTATTGCATAATTTATCGCAAAGTTCGTTTTTCCGGAACCGTAATGGCCGCATATTATTTTGAGTCCGTTCATATTTGACCGCATTAGTGCGTGCGGTCATATTATTGTTATCATCTGTACAGCCGTTCATTGTCCTTATGGTTCATATCTTTCTCATAACTTCGTGGGGTACCTTTTTATTTGATACGTACACTACCTACTGATTTACATGGACATCATATTGGGAGAGATAACCGAGCGTATCCGCGCACTGCGTGATGCAACGGGATTTACAAAAGAACAGATGGCAAAGGCGACCGGCATCTCTGTAAAGGAGTACATTGCGCATGAGAACGGTGAAAGGGATCTGACGTTCACGTTCCTTTACAAATGCGCCGAGAAATTCGGCGTCGATATCGTCGATCTTATGGCCGGAGAGGGACCTAATCTTTCCGGATACGCCGTCGTAAAGAACGGCGACGGTCTTCCCATAAAGAGAAGGAAGGGTTTTGAATATCTGCATCTGGCGTACAGTTTCAAGAACAAGACCGCTGAACCGTTGCTCGTTACTGTTCCGTACAACGCCGACGAACTGAAGAAGATACCGATGGCAAAACATGACGGACAGGAATTTAATTACGTACTGAAAGGAAAGATGAGGTTCGCTTATGAGAATCACATAGAGGATGTGGGAGAAGGAGATTCCATTTATTACAATTCTTCACGCAAACACGGAATGGCCGCGCTGACCAAGGACGGATGCGTCTTCATAGCTGTGGTGCTCAAGGAGGAGCACAAATGAGGAACATCCATTTGCGTTATGTGAAGGAGAAGTATGACCGGCACGGTATGCTTCAGAAATATGAGATGAGATGTCCGGCGGATTTCAATTTCGCTTATGATGTTGTTGACGATATCGGCGTGAATGATCCTGACAGAAGGGCATTGGTGTGGTGTGATCCGGAAGGTAATAACAGAACATACAGTTTCAGTGATATCAAAAGACTTTCCGACAAAGCTGCGAACTATTTCCTTTCATTGGGAATAAAGAAAGGCGACGCAGTAATGATCATCCTCAAGAACAATCCTCATTTCTGGTATGTTCTCATGGGATTGCACAAAATAGGCGCACTGGCCATTCCGGGGACGTTCATGCTTAAGAAAAAGGACGTTGAGTATCGTGTCAATTCCGCAACGGTCAGAGCGATCGTGGGAACGGCCGGCGACGGGCTTCCTGAGGCGGTTGACGCTGCTGAGAACATTCCGTCACTTGCCCATAAGATAATATTGGGCGGAACGAGAGAAGGATGGAAGGACCTTAACGAAGGTATCGAGAACGCATCGGATGTGCTTGACCGTATCCCTTCAAAGATAACGGATCCGATGCTCATGTACTTCTCATCCGGTACGACGGGATTGCCGAAGATGGTGCTTTACGACCATTCGTATTCCATCGGCCACATATTCACTGCGAAGCACTGGCATAATGTTGATCCCGATGGATTGCATTATACGATCGCCGACACCGGATGGGCGAAGGTCGCGTGGGGAAAGATATACGGCCAATGGTTCATGGAGACCGCTGTTTTTGCGTATGATTATGAAAAGTTCGTACCGAACGATGTCCTTAACACCGTGTCGAAATTCAAAGTGACGACACTTTGCTGCCCGCCGACGATGTTCAGGATGTTCCTGAACGACGGCAACGTGAAAGAACATGATCTTTCTGCGCTCAAATACACGACGATAGCCGGTGAAGCGTTAAATCCTGATGTTTTCCACATGTGGCATAAATTGACGGGCCTGAAACTGATGGAAGGTTACGGTCAGACGGAAACAACGGTGACCATATGCAACCGCATAGGCATGGAACCGCGTCCCGGATCAATGGGAAAACCGTCACCTCAGTATATCGTTGACATCGTCGATCTGGAAGGAAAGAGCTGTCCGGCCGGCGTTACCGGTGAGATCGTTGTTTCTGTGAACCCGAGACCCGCCGGCATAATGATAGAATATTATCGCGACGAAAATAAGACCAAAGATACGATATACGACGGATGGTTACACACAGGCGATGTTGCGTGGCGCGATGAGGATGGTTACATTTGGTACGTGGGAAGGAATGATGACATTATAAAATCGTCAGGATACCGTATCGGCCCGTTCGAGATAGAGAGCGTCCTCGCTCAGCATCCGGCGGTTCGCGAGTCTGCGGTCACAGGAGTTCCTGATGACGTACGCGGTCAGTTGGTGAAAGCTACGATAGTGCTCCGGAACGGATACAAGCCGTCAGATGAACTGAAGAAAGAAATTCAGAATTACGTCAAAAAGGAGACGGCGCCGTACAAGTATCCGAGAGCAGTGGAGTTCGTTGATTCGTTGCCGAAGACGCTCAGCGGAAAGATAAGACGTGCTGAGATAAGGGAGTACGACAAAGAAAGATCAACTTGATCCTTTCACGAGATTGAATGACACCATGTAGATGTCATCTTCAAGTTTCGCGTTCACGTCCAATCCCGTGCGGTAAAAGAGGTTAAGCATCCCGACGTTGTTCGAAAGGACCTCGGCGGTGAATGTCTTTACACCTCTGGATTTTCCCACTTTTATCAGAAGGTCTATCATATACGTTCCGATGCCTTTTCCCTGCCAATCATCCCGTACGACGAATGCTACCTCGGCGTTGCCTGTCTTGATGTCGTATTCGTAATTGCATGTGGCCACCAATATCGTTCTGTCGCCTTGTTTATGAAAGATACCGAAACCCATCGTCGTATCGTAATCTATGTTCACATGACTCATGCGTTCCAGCCTCGGCTGGATGACACGCATCGACATGAACCTCTGGTGTATCGTCTTTTCCGAGAATGAGTAAAATAATTCACGCATCATATCCTCGTCCGTAGGTTTCACGGGACGTATGAACAGTTCGAGATTACCGAACATCTCGTAGAACTCGAATTCACTGGGATACGGTTTTCCGGTGTACGGGCGTCTGCTCTGATCCTCCGGAAGATATCCGTGCTTCACCGCATCGTCTAAAAGTTTTGCGCGGAAGCGCGGATGGGCCACGTTTATCAGTTCTAACGCACGATTTGCGATGGAACGCCCTCTGAGATGAGCGATGCCGTATTCCGTAACTACGTAGTGAACATCCTCACGGGACATTGATACTCCGGCGCCTTCCGGAATTGTGGCGATTATCTTTGACCTGTCCTCCGCTGTCGACGGCATGACGATTATCGATCTTCCGCGGGCGTATGACGTACCTCTTGCAAAATCCGCTTGCGAACCGGGATTATCAACATCCTTAAGTCCCGTTCTGTCTGTAAGAACTTGACCTGTAAGGTCAACGGATGATGCTGTGTTTATCGCTACCATGTTGCTGTTGTTCGCTATCACTATCGGATTGTTCGTATAATCGGCCGGATGGAATTCAATTGAAGGATTGTTATCAATGAATTCCATTACCTTTTGCGACCCGACGACGAAGGATGTTACGATCTTGTTCGGATGTATCGATTTTTTCTCGCCGTTGATCACGCCCGCTTGTGCTAACTCAACAACACCTTCGGAGAACATCTCTGTATGTATCCCAAGATTCTTTTTGTCATGCAGATGCCTCATCACTCTGTCCGGCACCCTTCCGATGCCCACCTGAAGCGTTGAACCGTCCTGTATCAGTTTTGAGGCGTTCGCGCCTATCGCGTCCATGACCTCTTCCGATGTGCTCTCTTCGTCCAGTTCATGCTCAACCGAATAATCGACCTCGATTATGTGGTCTATCTCCGATATGTGAATAAAGGAATCACCGAGTGTTCTGGGCATCTGCCTGTTCACTTCAGCGATAACAACATCGGCGGCGGTGACCGCCGCCTTCGTGATGTCAACGGATGTTCCTAAAGAACAGTAACCGTGCGTATCCGGCGGAGATACGTGAACTATGGCAACGTCCACGGGAATGCGATCGGAATCGAACATGTACGGCAACTCTGATGTGTGGATAGGAGTATAATCCATCTTTCCTTTTCTGACGCCTTCTTCCACTTCCGTGTCCATGAAGAATGAGTTCACACGAAAATTCTTTTGAACATCCTCGTCCGCGAACGGGCTCGGATTGAAATTGAATGATGTTAACACCTTGTTGTCATGCGACGTGTCCTTTTTCAAAAGATTCTCCATGACGTATTTCGGTGTGGCGCATCCGCCGCTGATGTATATCGTCCTTCCGGGCTTTACGGCAAGCAGCGCCTTCTTGGGTGTTGATACCTTGTTCTCGTACTCATCTCGCCAGTACATATCAGGGTATGCGTTTAAAGATATAAGAACTGCGTTAAACTTTCAGTTTAATTATCAGTTCGCCCATCTCTTTTCCCATCCTCTTCAGCGCGGATATTCCTGCTTTGTCATTCATCACGTCACCGGGCTTCGCTCCGGTCAGTATCGGAAGAGGATCTGAACCAATTACGATCATTCCGTTGAGTAACATATGACCTATCATTTCCGAATACGTACCGAGACCGCCGTGATGCCCCTGAACGGAAACGGCGCATCCTATCTTTCCTTTCAATCTGTTCAGCGGCGGTGATGCGATGCTTATGCGCTCAAGGAGTATCTTCATCTGTCCGGGGATACCGCCGTGATATGACGGCGATGCAAATATTATACCGTCGGATACCGCCAGTTCATCCAGATACGAGTTCATGTCATCATCCTCGTTGATACATCTTCCGTCACCGCGTATGATGCACGAACCGCAGTCGTTGCATGGTGTGAGAACGCTTCCGTACATCTGTATCTGTTCCGTCATTATGCCCATTTTCTCAAGTTCATCGAATATCACGTTAACGGCAACGGACGTATTACCGGCGGATCTCGGACTTCCGTTCAGGGCGACGACCTTCATAAGTAGCGTCTATATTCAATGCGGATATTAATTTAACTGATGATCTTCAATACTCCGGGGCCGGGACTATATTTTAATACGCCCCTATCATATGCTCTCACAGACGTTATGCTAACAGCGAGGATGTTGGAAATGGATACAAAGAGATCTTACTGAAGTGAATCCTTTCTCAGAACAAGAACACACAAAATGTTGTCAGTAAAGTGAGCATTGCCAACACAAAAAGAAGTAATGCCGATTGGAACCTCATTACATTTATTATAACTTAAATCGTGACCTGTGGTTCCAATTATGCCTAAATGAGCACATTGTTTAGATAGCTTCCGCTGTCATATCCCGAAAAACATATTGTTCCTTGGACATCTGCGCGGAAGGA